>CAYLJT010000105.1:0-14367 GCA_964383995.1 uncultured Polyangiaceae bacterium | reverse complement strand
TGGCATCGTCGAGGTTGTTCGAGCCGCCGGCGAGCACGGTGCCGAGGGCCACGTACAGCTTCGCCTTGACCTTCTTCGAACAGCCGCTGGCGCCGCAGCCATCAATCGTGGTGCGCAGCCGAGCCTCGGCGTCCCCGAAACGCGTCTCGAGGTAGTCGGATTCCATGGCCAGCCGCAGCTCTTTTTCGGCCTTGGCGTCTTTCGGCGCAGCCGACGCGGGGCTCGAAAGCGTCGCTACCCCCGCGAAAGACAAGGCTAAAAGGGCGAGCTTGGCTCGAAAACGGCGGTGAAAGCGGGCGTCGCCCATGGGGAGCGGGACGATATCACCACTTGGAGGACTTTTGATTGGCGGCAAAGGTTCGTCTCGGCAATTCCGAGGGCACAAAAAAGCCGAAGGCAGCCTTGGTTGCCCAAGCTGCCTTCGGTGGAGTCCACTTGCTCGCGGGAGCCGACCCGGGGAGTCTCTCCGTTTATCGGCGTGTTTCAGCCGTTGCGAGCCTCGGCGGGGCGCTTCGAGGGGCCCTGCCGCAACGTCGTTCAAAGTCGATTCTGCACGCTGAGGTCCCGCAGTTCGCGCTGCGAAGCCTTGGTGCGAGCGTCTCGGTTTTTAGCCGGGACGACTTCCGCCTCCATCGAGCCGCGCGGTACGTCTCCCCGAAGGGGACGGTGACCGCATGACCTCCCGCGCCTTTCGGCTGAGGAAGCCTCACGAACGGATGGGGCTTCTGGCACTTCCATGTCGTGCCCTCTCGCTCGGTGACAGGCTCCATGCGAGTCACTTCGCTGCCGCCCGCGCTTTCGCACGGGGCGACGAGAGCACCAGAACAACCCTTCGTGCGCCTGGTTTAGGGGCTCACGCCGAATCGTCCGAAGTGCCTTTCGCTGATGGCGCTCAATTTTGCAATTGAGTTAGACGCCGCTCACTTGCTCAACGCTCGTTTGCTTTGTCTGGCACCCTTCTGCCCGCCTTGAGTGGGTCAAGGGCTGGTCAAACAGCCTTTGTCACCGGGCGCGCTCGCCTCGGTCGCCCGGGGCAAGATGCTTCCACCAACGTCTGCAATCGACTTCTATCCTCGAGCACTCGATTCCCATCTGACTCCCGCGCAGATGGACACTTTCGTGTCCTGCGCCCCGCACAGGCGATGCCTGTTTGGGAGCCTCTTCAGCCCTTGCGAGCGTCCGAGACATCGGGTCACGACGCGGTTGACGCCGTGTCGAGAGCTTCGATTCGAGCGGTCAAGCCCCGAGGGGCTGTCCTTTGGACCCGCAGCCGCGGCGTTGTCGACCACGAACTGCGCTGCCGCCGAACCTCTGACGCCCTGTTGCACCGCGAAAGGTCGATAAAAACGTTTCGCTGTGCCCGGCCACCGCTTCTTTCTCCACGCGTCAACGTGAAGACGTCCCTGGCCGCCGAAGCGCGCCTTCCACCGTCGAGAGCCCGAGCACCAAGGGACTAGCCCTTCGTATTCGCGCCGAGGCATCCGTGCTCCCTGCCGGGGCCGGTTTGCCGGAGACATCCGTTCGCCGCGGGGCGCTCGCGCGCTCACGGCTAGACTCCCGTCGCATCGACTTTCATCGACCGATTCGTGAGCCAGACATCCCTCGATGGCTTCTGCAATCGAGATGGGCTCCGAGCACGGTCCATAGGGCAGTTCGATCCCCGACCACCGAAGAGACGGTCACCCGATTCTCCGGCTCGAAACAACGCGGCTGTGTTGCCACAACGTTGCTGTTCCTGCGGGTGGCGCTCACCTTGCGGCGATTGCCAGTCGAGCTTCATCTTGGGACAGGGAATGGCGTCCACGCCGCCAAATGGCACCCACGTAATCGCTTACGAAGATGCTTTTACCCCGACCTAGATGGCCCGCACACTCCTCGTCATCGCGCCCTTGGGCTTTTGGAGTTGGAGACCAAAAGGAGCCACGGACTCGATCAAGGGCCGCCCACCGTGTTTTCCCGCGAAGGAAAATCATAGCGCGCCGCGCCCGAAGTGCCTTGTTTCCCTGAGACATCCCCGAAGGGAACAGAGCTAAAGAGGGCTTATTCTCTCCTGCTCGACGCCTTTGCTTCCGCAGCGTCGGAGCGCCTTTGACGACACTCCAGACGACGGCGGCTCGATGCCGAAGTTGCACGGTAAACCGCGCCCATGGCACCGCAGCGCCTCTCTTGGGCCTCTGCGATCGATACGCCCCACGGCTCGTTGTGCCGCGGAACTTCCATTCACGAAACTGCCACTCTTCGACCCCCTTCGCAACCAAAAAAGACACGAAATCACGATTGGCAGTTATCCACAGCTTGTGGGCCTCAACCCACCAGTTCTCCACAGGATAAGGGCCCGACCAACGTTCAGTCTCGCCCTGATTTACCGGAATATTTATCGGGATACAAAGCCCCGTGAGCGCCGGGTGCCACGGGCGCAGCGCCGTGGTATTCGCCCTTCGTGACCCCGAAACGGCTGCCCCTCGCGGGCCCGGCTCACGACCTTCACCTGCTCGCCGGCTTTGACACCGTCGCGCTCAGCGCGTGGCTCGTCGAGCGCGGTCTCTCGAACAGCACGGCGCGCTCCGCCGCACTGCGGGTGATGGCCCTTGCCTTTGGCGCGCAGGGCAGCGGCGTCCTCAGCGAAGAGTCGTTGAAGGAAAAGGGGGTGGGGCGCGCCGCGCGGGCCCTGCTTTTGACCCTCTCGACCACGCCTTCGCTGTCGATTCACGACGAGGTGCCCGCCGAAGACGGGACCGTGCGCCTCGTGCTCCGGGCGCGCGACGGCGCCTTGATCGAGAGCGTGCTCATCCCCGGACCCGCGCGCACGACGCTGTGCATTTCGAGCCAGGTCGGCTGCGCGCGGGCGTGCACCTTCTGCGAGACCGGCACGCACGGCCTCACGAGGCAGCTCAGCGCCGCCGAAATCGTCGATGAAGTGCGGCTCGCGCGGGGCGTTCACGCGAAGCTTTCAGCTCAAAAAGCGCGACCGCCGCTCTCGAACCTGGTGCTGATGGGGATGGGCGAGCCCTTCGACAACCTGGGTGAGGTGTTGCGCGCCCTCGCGGTGCTGACCGACCCGGCCGGGCTCGCCATGGCGCCCTCGCGCATCACGGTCAGCACGGTCGGCGTGGTCGACAAGCTCGACGCCTTCTTCGCCGGCACGCGGGCCGAGCTCGCGGTGAGCCTCAACGCCCCGGACGACGAGCGGCGCTCGCGCATCATGCCCATCAACGACCGCGTTCCCCTTGCCATGTTGTTCGACGGCTTGCGTCGCGCGGTCCCCGCAGGGCGCCGCGTGCTCTTCGAGTACGTGCTCTTCGCTGGCTTCAACGACGCCATCGAGGATGCCGATCGCGTCGCGGCGCTAATGACCGGCATACGCGCGCGCATCAACGTGATTCCCGCGAACCCGGGACCGGATCCGCAGCTCGTGCCGCCCTCGCCCGAGCGGCTCTCGGCCTTCGTGGCGCGTCTCGCGGAGCACGGCCTGACCACCTTGGTCCGGCGGCCTCGTGGGCGCGACGTGGGGGGCGCGTGCGGGCAGCTCGCGGGGGCGCGGCGGCTCAATAGGGCAGGGGGCGAAGCGGGAGCTCCAACGTAAAACGGGCGCCACCACCGGGGTTTTCGTCGACGGAGACGGTGCCTCCGTGGGCCTGCGCGACGGAGGCGACGATGGCCAGACCGAGGCCCGTGCCGCTCTCGTTGTCGGTCGTGAAGAACCTGTCGAAGAGCTTGGGCAAGTGCTCTTCGGGCACACCCGGACCGCGGTCGCCCACCGCGATGCGCACGAGGGACGTGGGGGCGCCGCCTGTGATTTGAAGCGTGACGCTCTCTCCTTTTGGCGAAAAACGCGCGGCATTTTCCACCAAATTGCCGAGCGCGGTCTCCAGGTCGCCGGGCCGCGCCACGACGAAGCGCGTGGTCGCCTCCCAAATCACCTCGACGGGCACGTCGGCCGTCGTTCTTCGCTCCGCGACGCGGCGCGCCAAGGCTTCGAGATCGATGATGGCCTTCGCCTCCCGTGAGGCCTCGATGCGCGAGAGCTGCAGGAGCCTTGAAACGAGCCGATCGAGCCGCTCCACGTCGAGCGTGATGTTGCGCAGGAAGCGCGCGCGATCTTCAGGGTTGTCGTCGGCGCCAAACTCCAAAAGCTCGGCGGCGCCTCGAATCGACGTCAGGGGCGATTTGAACTCGTGGGCGATGTCGGCCGAAAGATCGGAGATGTAGCGCAGCCTGGCGTCGAGCTTCTCTTTCATCACCGCGAAGGCCTCGGCGAGCTCGCGAATTTCACCGCCCCCCGAGACCGGTACGGCCACGCCCTCTTCACCGCCCGCGATGCGCTTCGACGCGCGCGATAGCTTTCCAAGGGGGCGCGATATGGACCACGCGAGCAACAACGTGACGAGGGAGGTCACCACGAACGCCACCGCCAGCACGCGCAGCAGTTGGGAGCGGATGGCGTACAGCTCGTTCAGCACGGGCACCGTCGAGCGCACCACGTATACGACGCCCACCACCTGACCGTCCCTGCGCAACGGCTCGGTCACGAACAGCAGCACCTCGGGCTCGCGCTTGCGCACGCGGGTGTACGAGCCCGGTCGTCCTTCGAGCGCAGCGCGCACCTCGCCACGCTCGGCGACGGTGGGCCACCGGGGTTGATCCTCCGCATCGCCTTCCTCCCGCGCGCGGCGCGCATCCGACGTGGACACGAGGCGCGGGAGCATGCGTCGCGGCGCCGCCTCGGGCCCTTCGGGCGGACCGTCCGCGTGCGAGTCCACGCGGGTTTCCCCCTTTTCGTCGAGGATCCTAACGCGCGTGCGCGAGTAGCGTGCGGCCCGCGTCAAGACGTCGGCGTGGGTCGCATCGTCGAGGGGCACACCGCGATGGAGGTCGACCTCCACCATCGCGCGCACGAGCGCGGCCTGGTTTCGCATGTCCCGCTCCAGGCCATCGAGCAGTTGTCGCTCGTTGGTGCGCGCCAGCTCGAGGCCCGCGATGGGCACCAGCAGCACCATCAAATTCACGACCAAGAGCCGCGTGCGAATGCGCCCGAGCTGCCGTCGAAACGCGGCAAAGAAGCCGAGGCGAGGGGCCTTGGAAGGCGGTCCTTCGCTCCGCGGTCCGCCCCGTTTCATCGCTCGAGATCGGCGGTTTTGTAGCCAATGCCGTGCACGGTCGCGATGGGATCGCCGCCCAGCGCGCGAAACTTCGCGCGGATGCGGCGCACGTGGGTGTCGATGGTCCGCTCGGTGACGTGGTTGTCGAAGGCGTACGCGCGTTGAACCAATTGGGCCCGCGAGAGCACCACGCCCGGCCGTTCGAGCAGGGCCGCGAGCAGCCCAAATTCGGTGGGCGTGAGCGACACCTCACTGCCCGCGAAGCGCACCTCGTGCCGCTCCGAGTCGAGCTCGATCTGACCGTGCTTGCGCGTGCTGGATGGCGCCTTGGGCGATGGGTCCGACGCAGCATCGGCGACCGCTGTACGCCGAAATACGGCTCTTACCCGCGCGGTGAGCTCGCGCGGTGAGAAGGGCTTGGTGAGGTAGTCGTCGCCCCCCAGCTCCAAGCCCACGACGCGGTCGATCTCCTCCCCGCGGGCGGACAAAAACAAGATGGGCGTGCCCTTCTTCGCGCGGATGCGTCGACACACCTCCAGCCCGTCGATGTCGGGCAACATGACGTCGAGCACGACGAGGTCGATGTCCCGCTCGGTCGCGATCGTCACCGCGGTGCGGCCGTCCGCGGCGCTGGTCACCGCGAAGCCCTCCTTTCGGAGGGCGTACTCCACCACTTCACGAATCCGTTGTTCGTCGTCGACGACGAGGATGTGTTTTGCCATCGCGGACCGCGGCGAGGGTAGCAGAAGGGCCTCGCCGCATTGGCGAGTAGGTTAATCTCTCGAACCGCATGAACGACGCGCTCGCCTTTCGCTTCGAAGGTATCGGAACCGATCTGCCATCGCCGCCGATGGCCGCCCGTCGCGCCCTCGGAGCGATGGGCATCGTGCTCGTGCCCTCGGGTTGGCTCGGCCTACCCATCGAGGTGCGCCGCGCGCTTTGCGTCGAAGGGCACCGCGACGTGCTCGACGTGCCCGCCATCAAACAGCTCTCCAGGCACGCGGCCATCAAGGACATGAAGCTTGTCCAGGCGCCCCCCGAGCCCTCCGCCGACATCGTGCCGGCCGAGCTCGTGAAGGCCTTTGGTCCCCATGTTCGTTTGAGCTCCAACGAATGGCGCAGCCTCGGTGGCTTGCCTCGCTTCACGCTGACCACGCTGGCCTACAACCGTCGTCTGCTGGCCCGCGCGGTCGACGAAATCCTACCGCGCCGGGGCCGCCACCTGCCCGAAGGCGTGCGCATCCCCTGGGTGTTTGCGCTGGGCCACACCGAAATCGTCACGCGGCCCGACGTCCTCGATCGGCTGGTGCGCGAAGAAGCAGGGCCGGGCCGCGCCTTCGAAATGGCAAGGGCCTCGGGCCTGCGCGCGAGCCGCCGCGTGACCGAGACCTTCGACCGTTTGGCCGAGCGAGCCACGGGCCCGGTCGAGCTCGACTGGGGCGTCCGTACGGCAGCCAACACCATCCTCTGGCAGAGCCACGCCTCCACCTGGGACGGCGCGTTTTGTCCCACCACCTCGCTCATGGCGGTGACCACCGCCTCGGTGGCCCTGCTCGACTTCGTATGGACCTTCGATCCGCGGGCTTCCATCTACTCGGCGGGGGTCTACGAAGAAGAATGGAGCGTCGGGCGGCGGCGCCTCGACGAGGACGCGACGCGCATCTTTTGATGGCCCCTCGGCCATGTGCAGGGCCCTGAATCCCTAGGTCAACCGCTCTTGCCAACGACCCCTTCGGTGCCCTCCGCCGCGCGACCAAGGCCCCCTGGTCCCCTCGACGTCTTCAAGAAAAGCCCGGCATTGCGCCGGATTTGGGCGAGCCTCGTGGTGTCGCTCTTGGGGGACTGGATAACCTTCGTCACGGTCTCCGTGCTGTCGGTGGAACAGGGTGGCGGGGCCGAGCCGGTGGCGTTGATCTTCATCGCCCACAGCTTGCCAGGTGCGCTGTTTGCGCCGCTGGGCGGTGTCCTGGCCGATCGCCTCGATCGAAAGTGGCTGTTGATCGGCGTCAATGTCATTCAGTGCGCGCTCACCCTGGTCATGGTGCCCTTCGCTAACGCCAGCGCGTTGCTCGCGCTTCAGGCGCTGGTCTTCGTGCGAGCTTCCGTAACGGCCCTCTGGCCTCCTACCGAGAGCGCCGCGCTGCGCGGGGTGTTGAGCGACGACGAGCTCTTGCCTGCCAACGCGTTCGTGTCCGGGACATGGAGCGTCATGTTCGCGCTGGGTATGGCGGTTGGCGGATTCGTCGCGACGCTCGGGCCCACGTTGGCGCTCAGCATCGACGCCGCGACGTTCGCCATCTCGGCGCTCCTCCTGAGCGGTCTACCCTCCTTGCCACCCGAGGACCGCGCGGAGAAGAAACCCTTGTTTCAGGCCCTGAGCACGATAGGTCCGGACATGCGCGCGGCGCTCCACGAGGCGAGGAAAGATCGCGCTCTCTTGACCGCCGTGCTCGCCAAGACGCCGATCGCCCTGGCGGCAGGGGGCGCCTGGGTGCTCCTGAACCTGCAGGCCGCCGAAGTGGCCTTCGCCGGATCCGCTGCAGTTACACTTGGCATTCTGCAGTCGACTCGCGGCGTGGGCACGGGCGTTGGACCCCTTGTTTTCGAGCGCCTGAAGCGACGAGGCATGAGCGTGCGGGTAGGCCTCGCGGCCGCCGCATTTCTTACCTTTTCTGGAATCGCCGTCTTGGGTCTGGCGCGTTCGGCTGTCTCCCTCTTGCTGGCCACCTTGCTTTGGGGGCTCGGCAGCGGCGCCAACTGGGTGTTGTCGACCTCGGAGATGCAGCGCCTCGGGCCCATCGGCTACACCGGTCGGCTGGCAGCCATCGATTGGCTGCTTTTTACCCTGGCCATGTGTTTGTCGGCCTATGTCGGGGCAGTCCTGACAGCGTACTTCGCGTACGTCGGCTCCGCCCTGTGGCTGGGGCTCGGCGCGGGCGTGCTGGTATTTTTGGTAGGTGACCTTTGGGGGCGGCGAGGGCGCTGACCTTGCCACCCCCCAAGTGTCATTTCGCTAGCGGACCGCAAACGTCGTGGCGAACGCGGGCTGGCTCAGGGTTCGACCATCCGCCGTGCGCACGTCGCGTCGCGCCGACGAAATCGCGTCAAGCACAGCCACCACCTCGCTGAACGGAGCCCCGTCGTCGGTATGCAGAACGGCTCGATCCACCGCGCGATCGCTCGCGTCGCGGTGCAGACCCGAGGCCTCCCATTCGCGCCGAACCGCAGCGGCCAGGTCGTCGTAGCGCCGGGGCGTGCCGTCGTCGCTGGCCTCTTTGGCCGGTCGCGGCACCGATTGCTCGCTCACCAGGGTGGAGCCGTCTTTCCAGGCCAGCACGAAGCGGTCGTGGTTGACATGCACATGCAAGGTCTTCGGCGCCTGCTGACACTCCTCACCGCAGCCCGCCTGGGCTGGCACCTCGGCGTTGGTGTCGAGGCGCGAGTTGGTGACCCACACGGCCGTGATCAGAAGAAACGCGATGGTCACCATCAACAAGTCGATGAACGGGATCATGTTGATGTCGCTGTTTGTCGACCTTCGCTTCGAGCCGCTATCACCAACGTCGACTCCACCCATGGGGGCCTCCTTCAATGCGGTAGGATCTTTCCGTGTCGACCGGATGGATGCCAGGCATTCACACGGCCACTCCACACGGACACCTACCCAGCTCCAAGGTTCCCGCCGGCAGCACAAAGCTTGAAAAAAGCCTGCAATCTGCGCCTGTGCGGTAAAAGTGTGGGAAGACTGTCCGGGCTCGCCAGATGGCAAGGTGAGCCGACAGCTCACAGGCTGAGCTTCGCGATGAATCCGACGGAGTACGCTTGTAGCCAGGAGGTCTGCTTGCGCTGAATGCGCGGCGCGGGTTGCACGACGCCTGCGATCGCGGCGCCGGTCCTCGCCTCTCCGGCGATGTAGAGGTGCCCGCTGTCGTCGAGCTGGCAATCGCTGATGCGATAGAGGGCATCCTTCTCGAAGCGCATCAGCTCGGTTGTCTCGCCCGACGTGGTCTCCACGCTCACGCCCTCCAGGTTGACCTGAATCGTGCGGCCTGCCTTGTCGATGGCAAGGCACTCGGGTTTGGCGTGGAGGCGCGCCCACGTCACGTGGCCGCTGTCGTCGATGCCGGCAAGGTAGCCTTGGTCCTTGGGACCGCCGTCGAGCTCGATGTCACCGAAGCGGTTGCGAAACCTCACCGAACCTGACACCACCACGCCGCCCGCGCCTGCGGCGGAGCGTGTGACGGTAACGCGCATGGTGTCGGAGCCAAGGTCGGTGCTCCAGCGCGGCTGACCGTTTTGTCCGAGACGCGTCAGGAAGCCATGGCAGCGTCCGTCCGCCAGCGAGGAGGACCAGGAATCGGCGCTCTTCCAGCGCGTTCCGCTGACAATCACCCCGCCGTCTGGGGTGCCAAACAGGTTATTGATTTCGTCGTATCCAGGCCAGTCGAAGGTCTTCGTCCAGGCCACCTCGCCCGCCGCGTCGTACTTGACGATCACCGCGTCTTGCCCGCCAAAGACCTTGACGGCAAGGGGACCGCTCTTGGCGGCAGCGAAGATCCCGAGCGCCACCGCCACACCTCCGTCGGGTGTGGCCGCTACGGTAATCAGGCGCGTGAAGTCACCGGCGGTGAGCACCCGGCCCCAAGCCAACGCGCCCTGGTTGTCCAGCTTGGCGATCAAGGCTCCGGAGTGGGACGCGTGGCCGCGCACGCCCTGGAAATCGAGCTTGCCGGAGAACTCCGTGCCCATGAACACATGCTCGCGTGTCCGAGACACCGCCCGCCCCCACTTGGCCGTCCCTGCGCTGTGCCACAGGGTAGATCCGTCGGCGTCGAGGGCCTCCACGAACATGTCATCCGCGCTCGTGACGAACAACCGGTTGTTCCCCAACACCACGACCGGCGCCCCCGGGGCGACGCCGAGCGAAAACGCCTCGGCGTTGTCGAGGGGCACCACCACCCACTCCACCTTGGCGGGTCTGGGAGGCGGGGGACTGGATGGGGTGGAGGTCGGCGAGGGCTCCGCTTGCGAAGGTCCGGCGCTGCCGGCGGGGGGCGCGGATGCCGACACGCTCGCACTGGGCGGAGCCGCCGGTGGCCCCGAAGCGGCAAGCTGCGTCGAGCCCGCGGGCGCGGCGGACGAGCCCGGCGAGGCGGCCTTGGGAGGGGCTTCGGTCGCACCCGAGCAGGCGCTTGCGGCAAGCAGAAGAACAGCAAAAAAAGGCGGCAGATGTCGACGCATCGGACCCCTACGCTCGAGCGTGGAATTTTCTTCCGCCGCCGCGACTTCCGTCGAGCGGCCGTCGAACCTCAGGCCTTGCGTCGAGCGGCGAACAGGCTCCGCGGCAAGGCACCTCTATTGCAGCCGTCCTGGGGAATCAAGCCCCCATGCTCGCCTCAAAGCCGCACAGG
Source organism: uncultured Polyangiaceae bacterium (assembly GCA_964383995.1). Classification (GTDB taxonomy): domain Bacteria; phylum Myxococcota_A; class Polyangia; order Polyangiales; family Polyangiaceae; genus CAYLJT01. The sequence continues at coordinate 3,857 of CAYLJT010000105.1, read as the reverse complement.
TCCGCCTACAACGCCCCGCCGAGCTTCTTCCAAAAGGCACCCTCTTTGGTCTCCCCCTTGCCAACGTGCTCCGCGGCGTGCTTGTCGGCGACCTTCTTGCACGTGATGCGCACCACGTTGATGAGGTCGCCCATCTCCCCCATGAGCATGCCTGCCGCCTTGCCGTAGCTCCCTTTAGCCAGGGCGCCGCCCGCTTTGGCCACGCTCTTCAGCTCGATGGGGCCTAGGTGTGGCGTGTTGCCGAGGGCCGTCTCTGCGGCCGGTATGGTCATGTTGCCGAGCCAGGGCGCGAGCTGCTTGCCCAACAGGCCTTTTTGCGTCTTGCCAAATTTGGCGGTCTTCTTTTTCTTGTCGATGCTCTCCAGAGCTTTGCGACAACAGTCTTTCATGCGCAGGTGCACGAACAAGTCGGCCATGATGCGCCTTCCTTTTCAGACGGCGGGGCCGTCGTCGTCCATTTCGATGGGGTCTTGGGCCATGTGGTCGAGGTTCACGTCTTTGTCACCAAAGGGTGCGTTGCCGGTCAGGCTCACCAGGCACTTTCCAGGGGGGACCAGCGCAAAATAGCGGCCGGTGGAGTCGGTCTGCACCTGCTGGATGGCGCCGTCACTGGCCTTGACGCTCACCGTCAGGCCCACCGCGGGCTTTTCGTCTTGGTCCTTGACGATCCCTGTAATGTGATGGGAGGTGTAGGTGTCGCTCTCTTCGCCTTCCGTTGCGCCGCAGTTGATCTTTACCCACGGGCCTCCCTGGATCACGACGTCGTTGTCGGTGGACAACATGGTGATCACCCCCTTGGCCTGGATAGTGATGTTCGGCCCTTCCAGTACGATGCTGGCCTCCCCGGTGGTCAGCTCGATGCGTCGATCGATCATCTTGAGCTCGGTGGGGCCCGGGCCCTTCTGGAGCTGACGCATGGTCACGCGGTGCTCGACCCCGATCGTGGCCTCGTTGACGGCGCCGATCGTCGTCTTGCGGTCGTTCGTGACGTTGACCATCATGTCGTGGCCGACGCTCAGCGTCTCGTCGCGCTGCACCACCTCTTCCAGATCGCGTTCCGCCCGAATGCGGATAAGCTCCTGTCCCATGGCGTCTTCGAACATCAGCTCGTTGTAGCCCGCTCCGCCTGGGGACGACAAAGTGCGGATGCCTGTCTGCGTCTTGTGCAAGGGTAGATCGAAGGGCGGGTGGGCCGGGCCGTTGTATAGCCGACCGACCACCACCGGTTGATCCGGATCTCCATCGAGGTAGGCTACGAGCACCTCGTTTCCGACGCGCGGCACGGCCAACATGCCGTAGTGCGTGCCCGCCCAGCCCTGGCTCACGCGCAGCCAGCACGAGCTGTGATCGTCGAAGCTGCCCTCTCGGTCCCAGTGAAACTGGACCCTGACCCGACCTGTTTCGTCGGTGTAAATCTCCTCCCCTGCCGGGCCGACCACCACCGCGCTCTGCACGCCCAAGATGGTCGGCTTCTTCGTGCGCTGGGCGGGGCGGAAGGGCACATCCGCAAACACCGCCTCGCCGCCGAGGGTCCAGGGACCGTCGTGCGTGCCCGAGAAGGAGGTCGCGAGGACCAGGAAGCGGTGATCCGCCGTGATATCGGAGCGCGGGTGCCCGGTGACCTGAATCACCCCACCCGGAGCCACATCGTAGGCGTTGGTCTCGAAGAGCAGCCGCCGCCGCCCGCTGCGCAGGCTCTCCAGATCGATGGCCGCGCGCCTGGTGCCAAATTCCTGATCATGACGGGAGGTGCCGTGATCGTCGCCAAACAACTTGTCGATCAAGCGACCTGCCAAGCCCGCGACCGCGCTCCCCGCGAGGTCCGCCGCCACGTTGGTGACCGCCCCCGCCTTACCGGCGAGCTTCTGCGTCAACATCTTGTTCACGAGGGGCTGGCCGTGCTTGAGCACCTGACCCTTCACACCGCCCTTGATCACCTCGCCGACCTCCCCCGGCATGTTGCCGGTGAGGACCGCCGTCGCGGCCATCTTGGCCATGCCCGACATGGGAAGATCGTTCAAGAGCTGTTGTGCCGCGACGTTGGTGAACGTCCCCCACACACCGTGGAGAGGCAGCGCGGGGACGCCGGTCTCCAGGATGGCGCCTCCCTTTTCGAGCTCCTTCAGAAAACCACCAGGGGCGTAGCGGTAGTGCTGGAGCGGAGCGTCCAACCCGCGGGCCGCCTCGGCGGTGCCGAGCAGCACGTAGCTCATCTCCTTGCGAAATTCGAAATCTCGCAGCAGCACCATGCCGGGCCGCACCTCCTGGGTAAGACCTACCTTGGTGACAAACTCTTGCTCCGCCGCCTGGTTCGGGCTGTCGACGAAGGGCAGGGGTCCGGCCTCCCGGGCCGCCACCCCCTCGGGCCTGTCGCGCAGCACGAGCACGCTGCCGCGCTGATCTTGGTGCTCAAACGAATAGCTGATGCCTGCCTCCTCGAGCAGGCGCGAGAAGAAGTCGAAGTCGCTCTCGTTGTATTGCGTGCGGAGCTCCAGCTTCGGGTAGCTCGCGAGATCCCATTGGGCGTCGTACTCGATGTTCCAGGTGCTGAGCAGGGTGCCGATGATGTCCGGGACACGCCTGTGCTGAAAGAGCCGGTTGTCCCGCCTTTGGGTCATCAGCCAGAGCTGGGGCACGATCACCACGGAGTAGGACGACAGACCGGATGTCTCAGCCTGTGTCTGAGTCACCGAGGCGACCACCCCGCTGTAGCTGCGCGTACCGTCGGCTCCGGCGAACGCCAGGCCGCTCTCGATCGCGAAGGAGGCGGGGAGGCCCACCATGGCCTCGAAGTCCACGTCGGCGTCGTCCGAGCGCGCCTCCACGCGCACTTCGAACAGCGAAGACAAGGCCTCGCGGATGTCGAAGGCGCGGACGGACAGGGCGGTGTCCTTGTTATCGAAGGTGAGGGTCAGGTTGGGCATGGTAGGGCTCGGTGACGCTACAAAACACGGCCCAGGGCGCTCACGCGCAGGGCCGTGTTGGCGGTCTCGTATTGGTCTTCCTTCATTTCGAGCTCACCCAGGACGCGCACGCGGAAGCTCTTGTACAGGGGGAGCTCCCGCTCCAGGGCGATCGGCAGGTAGGCCACAGCAAAGTCCGAGCCACCTCCCGGGCGAAACAGCGCGCGGATCCAGTCCTTGCCGAACAGCGTGCGCTTTTGGTAGGCGCGCCGCTCGAGGAGCGAGCGCTCGGTCTGGACATCCAGGTAGTCGGCGGGCAGGCTGCGTGTCTCACGACCGAACGCGTCGCGGAGCTGCTGGAGGGAACGCTCGATGATCCCGCTCGAACCGTTGGCCCCTGGAATTTGCAGCACACGCTCGGCGACGTCCAGGGCCGCCGCGGTCTCCTTCTTTTCGGTCGCCGCGAAGGGTTTGGCCGCGGCCACCGCCGCGGACAATTGTTCCAGACCGTCGAAGGGCAGCTCCAGCACGCCGGCGCTCATCACCAGCGGAGACTCGAAGCGTCCGAGGTCGCTTACGGCGTCGCTGAGAGCTTCCCGCAAGCCCAAGGCGTCGGCCGGTGCCCCTCGGGCCAACACCTCGAAGACATCGCCGGATTCGCGCGATTCGGCGGGCGTGTCGTCTTCGTCGTAGCCCTCTTCGACACGCCGCAGCTCGGCCTCCGCGAGCAACAGGCGGAAGGCGTCGTGTCGCCTGAGCTTTTTTACGATGTCTGGGTCAAACCACAAGAGCTTGACGGCTTCCACGGGCGCGCGTCGTTGGGGCGTAGCGGCGACCGGGTTGGCGCGCGCTTCTTCGGGCGGGCGCTGCCACAGGGCGTCCCGCGAGGCGGCGTGGTTCGAAGCGTCGAGTACGCCGGGCTGCGCGGGGGACGGACCGGAGCTGGACAGCGAG
>CAYLJT010000104.1:0-14450 GCA_964383995.1 uncultured Polyangiaceae bacterium | reverse complement strand
CTGCAAGGCGACCGCGGTGGGCGCCCAAAAGCGGTCGCCGACGACCCGCACCGGCCGCTGCCGCGGATCGTCGAGCGGCAGGCGCGCTGCGCGCCACACCGTCTCACGGGCCACCAGGACGTCGCGCGCGAACAACAGCGCCAGGGCCACGAGGGCCGCCGTCGGCAACAGGCCGCGGGCCCCCGCGTCGGCGAGCCCCACCAGCGACAGCAACGCGAGCACGGCCAGCCCCGCGACCATGCGCAGCGTCGCTCCGCGCCCCCCGCGGCTCGTCGCGCCGAACAAATCCGCACACCATTCGGAGACGAGGGCCCACACGGCGCGATGATTCTACTTTCCGCCCCGCGTAGGTCGAGGCATGCGCGGGCCATGACTCTTCGCCCGCCGATGGCCGTTGTTCTCCTTGCCGCGCTCGCCGCGGGCTGTGGTTATACCGAGCAAGAGTGGCGAGCCCAGCTCTCGAAGTACCAAAAGCTCGATGAGCGCTCGAAGGTCACCGACAAGAAGCTCGCCGAAGCCTCGGCCTCGCTCGACCTCGAAAAGCGCAAAGTCGCCCAGCTCGAACGGGAGCTCGGGGCCCTCGGCATCGATCTGCGCGACCGCGAGAAGCAGGTGGCCGAGCTAGCGTCGACGTTGGAAGAGCGCGAGCGGGCGCTCCAAGACTACCGCAAGCGCGCCCAGCAACTGGCCCTCATCAAGGCCCGCTTCGAGGCCCTCAAAAAGAAGCTCGACGAGCTGTCGAACGTGGGCCTGTCCGTGGTGGTGCGCCATAACCGCATGATCATCTCGCTGCCCGGTGATGTGCTGTTCGACACGGGCCGAGAGACGCTGAAAAAAGAGGGCAAAGACGTGCTGCTCAAGGTGGCCGAGGTGATCAAGGCCGATCCAACCCTGTTGACGCGCGACTACCAGGTTGCCGGTCACACCGATGACAAGCCCATCAAGGGTGGAAAGTTCAAAGACAACTGGGGCCTGTCTCTGGCCCGCTCGCGCGAGGTGCTGATCTACCTGACCGGCGAAAAATTCGGAGGCCTGCCCGCGGCCCACTGGAGCGCGGTCGGCTACGCCGAGAACGACCCGATGGTGCCCAATGACTCGGACGAAGGCAGGAAGAAGAACCGCCGCTGCGAGCTCGTGGTGGTGCCCAACGTTGAAGAGATGTTGGACCTGAAGACGTTGGCGGGCGCGGAGTAGGGCTAAATCCCCTCCGAAAAGCCCACCGCCACCTGCCAATCGGCGTCGAAGAAGCCGTCGGCCACCGCGCCGTCGTCGCCCCACACCAGAAAGTCGGGCATGCCCGAGCGCGACGTGAACGGCATGTAGCGGAACAACAGGTACTCCTTCCCGGGCACGGTATAATACGCAGCGTTCACGCGCTCTCCCGCGGGAAACACGAAGGCGACGGCTTCGTTTGTGAACGCCGTGGTGCCCACGTCGATGCCGCTGGCCCCGAACTGGATGGGAAGGTTCTCCCCACCAGGAATCTTGTCCGGTAGCACCCCTAGGTAGATCAGGTTGTAGCTCTCGCCGAGGTTGGAAGGTAGCTTGGAGAAGGGCAGGGCGCAGCCGTGTCCGTTGCCGATCTCGCTCCACCAGGACAAAAGGTAAGACGCGTAATCGCGGTAGGCGACGGGGCCGGTGTCGTTGTAAACCAGGCAAAACGGCCGTTGGTACGCCTGGTTGATCGGCCCGCTCACGGTCTCGGTCTTGCCAGTTTGGGGCCCCACCGGGATGCTGCCCGCGACCACCGGATGGTCGGCGCCGTCCACCACCACGTTGCTGACGCCGCGGCTCAACAGCGCGTCGCCGTCGAGCACGAGCGAGCGCACGTTGTCGGTCGTCAAGGTCACCGTGCTGCCCGACGATGATGCCGTGACATGCGCGTCGGCCATCGGATCGTCCACCGACCGCAGTGTCACAAACGAGCGCGTGGGGCTGATCCAGGGCGCGGGCGTCGCGAAGCTGAAATCGAGCGGGAAGGGATCGTGGGTGGTGACCTCCATCAGGTCGATCATCGGTTTCCAATCCACGCAGTCGGCGCCCTCGGCCGGATCGTTGTCCCACCAGTGGCCGCCATTCGGATCTTCGTAGTAGTTGATGCGCTCGGGAGGGAGGATGGGAGCGAGGGCCGCTAGCATGGTGGTGGCCTGCGAGACGGGCACCGTGGTGTCCTTCTTGCCGTGGATCACAAACAGGGTGTTCGACGCGTAATTTTCGATGAAATCGAGGGTGTTGCTGCCGGCACGCGCGCGGCCGATGGGTCCGTCGGGCTGGGCTCCGCCGCCGTACGAAGCGAAGTCGATCCAGGCTGCGCTGGGCGCGATCACGCCGAAACGCCCCGCGAAATGCACGCCGACATGGTAGGTGCCGTGGCCTCCCATGGAATGGCCGGTCAGGTGGGTGCGCGTGGGGTCGATGGGCAGGGTCGCCATGGCATGATCGTAGGCCTCGATGGCGTCGAGCCTGCCCCACTCTTCCCAGTCGAAGCCGTAGGGCCGCCGGTTCGTGGGCGCGACGAGGTAAGCCCAGCTCTTTCCCGAGTACGAGGCGGCCTGACCCAAGGCGTCGACGCCTGCGCCGTGCAGCGACAGGATCAGGCCGTATTGCGCGCCGGGCGTCACCGTGGTGGGGGGTAAGACGGCGTCGAATTGGGTCGAGTGCTCGACGTTGGAGCGGCGGGTGCGACGGAAGCGCGAGCCCGCGTCAACCACGGTCAGGTCCAGGGTGACCTCGTAGGGCCAGTCCAAATCGGGGGAGGTCAGGCGCAGGGTGACCGGCACGGTGCCCGCGGTTTCCCAGGCCTTTTTCGGCGAAAGTTGGAAGCTTACCTGGGTGACCGCCCGCGGGCTGAGGGAAGGGTAGTCGGTCGTTGTCCCTTCCAACCAATCGTTTGCCACGACCTCCGCGTGCGCGTCGCTCAAGGCATGGTCGGTGAGCACCAGGGTCGCGACCCCCAGCCATTGCTCTTCCATCGCCCCCACCACGAGCTCGGGGCGCGTCAGGTCGTTGCTGTTGAACACGACCTCGCTGGTCGTGGAAAATAGCTCGATTTGCGGCTTCGCGCCTCTCCCCAGGGCGCGTACGACGACCAGGTTGTTGCCGGGCTCCATGCCGATCGGTGAGCGCAGCGCGTGGGTTCCGTACAGGTCACCGGGGTGGCGGCTCTGGTTGTTTGCGTACAGCGCTGCCACCGTGTCCGCCCGGGCGAAGGCCTTCTCGTGGTCCCCCAGGGGTACCTCGGCCACGGCGTAAATCAGGTCGAAGCTGCCGGCTTCGAGCTCTCCCTCCGGGCTCGGCGTGACGGTTTTCCAGGTCAGACCCAAATAGTCCCCCTCCGGAGGGAGGCTGAAGGTGCCCGCCTCGATGGCGGGGCGCACCGGATCGTCGCTGGCGTTTTTGACCTTTGCGAGCCGATAGCTCGGCACCGCGATGGGCTTGGGCTCGGACGGAGGCACCGGCGGCTCTTCGGCGCCACCTCCACCGGAGCTCGCCGTCGTAGCGCTGCCACCCCCCGCGCCCCCGGTCCCCGTCGCGACCTGCGCCGGGTTGACGTCTTCGCTCACGCCGCAGCTCGCCGCCGCTCCAACCAGGACGACCAGCGGCAGGGCCCACGCGCGATTCACGAACATGGCGAAATCATCGTGGATTTCGCCCGGTCCTGTCAACGCCCCCGGGGCCCCGGGCGGCCCCGCGGCATGGCAGGTGCCGCACCTTCCGTGCTGGCTCGAGCTCTCGCGACGGCCCCGAAAACAGCACCCCGCGGCGTTGATTTTGGGCTACGGTCGGCGCCCGAGAACGACGCCCCGAGAGGAAATAGCCCATGCAATATAGCGACGCCGGGTTTTGGTCGCGAGGCAACATCATGCTTTCGCCGAGCCCCCACATCACCCCGGACTCTTTGCTCCAAGACCTCACCCAGGCCTTCCGGCCCCGCGGTTGCGAGGTCTACAAGACCGCCCTCATCGGGGCCGACCTGGTGCTCAAGAAGAGCGCTTGGACGGGCATCGCCATCAAGATCCAGCACGCCCCCAACGGTACGAGCATCCGGTTCAACCCCTTCGCGCCGTCGGTGCTCGTGCGCCTGATGGCTATGGGCCTGATTCCGTTGTTGATCGCCTACTACAACGCGTGGAAGCCGTTTTTGGCTGAGTTTCGCGCGTACGCCGAGCAGAGCGCCTTCTTGCGTGGGCAGATGATGGGCGGAGGCTATGGTCAGATGCAGCAGGGCTACGGAGCCCCCGCGCTCCAGCAGGGCTACGGTCAGGCTCCCCAACAGGGCTACGGTCAGGCGCCTCAGCAGGGCTACGGCCAGGCGCCGCAGCAAGGCTATGGTCAGGCTCCCCAACAGGGCTACGGTCAGGCTCCCCAGCAAGGCTACGGTCAGGCGCCGCAGCAGGGCTACGGTCAGGCCCCCCAGCAGGGGTATGGTCAGGCCCCGCAGCAGGGCTACGGTCAGGCGCCCCAAGGCTACGGTCAGGGTTACGGCCCCCAGGGCGGCAATCCGCAGGGCTAACGGCGCGGTAACGATGGGGATTTCGAGGCCCGGGGGGGAGCCTCGCCCGCGCCGATCGAGGTCTCCGCTGGCGGTCCGCCGACGAGCGTCCGTCGAGCCAAGGTTCGCCGCGCAAAGCGGGCTCTGCGAGCGCCCATGTCCCGCGTTCCGCGCGCCCCGCGCCTGCGCTTTGCTCCCCTCGCTTCGCCCCGCGGTGTGCTAGAAGCCCCGCATGGTTGAGCCCGCTTCGGTGGACGTGCAGGAGCTAAACGACAGGTTGGCTCGCGAGCACCCCATCAACGACTACTACGCCCGCTCCCCGTTGCCCATTCGGCTCATCGAGCAAAAGCGGCTCGCCATCATCCGCGACATGGTCGGTGTCTCCGATGGTCTCTCCGTCGCCGAGGTGGGCTCCGGTGGCGGTCATGTGTTGCGCATGTTCCCCCGCGCGCGGCTCACGGCCATCGACGTCTCGCAGGTCTTCCTCGACACCGCCCGCGAGAACCTCGCGGGGTACGACGTTACCTTCGTGAAGGGTGAGGTCGACAAGCTCGATTTGCCCGACGAAAGCTTCGATCGCATCATCTGCACCGAGGTGTTGGAGCACACGAAGGATCCGGAGGCGATCCTCGCCACCCTGGCCAGGCTCCTGCGCAAGAGCGGCGCGGCCGTCATCACCGTGCCCAACGACCCGCTCATCGACGGCCTGAAGGCCTTCGTCAAGAAAACACCGGTGGGCTGGGCGCTCGGCAATCGCATCCAGTGGGGCGGCGACATCTACCACCTGCACAAGTGGAAACCGCACGAGTTTCGAGCCCTGCTCGAACGGCATTTCCGCGTCACCGAGCAGCGCTCGGCCCCCCACGATCTTCTGCCTATCCGCGCTTGCTTTCGCTGCGTTCGCCCCTGAGGCGCGCTCCACGTCCGAGGCTATTCATGACCGCGTCCAACACCAACCAAGAAGACAGTCCGGGCGACGCCCGCTCCGCGGACGAGGCCATCGAGCTGTCTGTCATCGTGCCCTGTCTCAACGAAGAGCTGAACATCCCCGAGCTGACGCAGCGTCTGCGAGCCGTGTTCGAGATGGGTAAGTTTCGCGGCGAGGTGGTGCTCGTCGACGACGGCTCGACGGACGGTACGGCGACCGTGATCCGACGCATGATGTCCGAGACACCGGACGAGGTGACGGGCTGTTTTCACCCGCACAACCGCGGCATCGCCGCCGCCTGGCGCTCGGGCGCCGCCGTCGCGCGCGGCAAGCTCGTGGCCACCATCGACGCCGACCTGCAATACCAACCCGAAGACTTGCTGCGCCTCCGCCGCACTTTGTACGACCACAGCATCGACGTGGTGCAGGGCTACCGCAGCGCCGTGGGGCGCCGCAAAGACCAACGCTACCACCTGAGCCGCGGCCTGAATTTCCTGCTCAACGGCGTGTTTGGCATGTCGCTCTCGGACAACAAAAGCGGCTTTGTCATCTGCGCCCGCGAGGTGCTGCTCGACCTTTTGACCTACGAAGGGAAGTACTTCTACTGGCAGTCGTTCGTCATGGTCGCCGCCCACTCCAAGGGCTATTCGTACAAAGAGGTCGAGACGCTGTTCGAGCAGCGCAAGCAAGGTGTCTCGTTTCTGGAGGGCAAGCGCAGCATCGTGGCCAGCGCCAAGTCGTTCTACGACCTCGGCGCCGCGGCCCTGGAATACCGACTGAGCCGTCGTCCACCGGACATCGCCGACCAGTTCTTGCGCCGCCACCCGGTGACCGAGCGCTCCCCCGAGCGCGATCCGGTGCGCGAAATGCGTTGGCGCGCGTTCATGAGCACGTTCGACCAGACCCACTGGATGATCACGAACGACGTCGAGCACTACTACGAGACGCTCAACAAAACCCAGTGGCTGTCGATGCAGCACACCCGCGCGTTGCAAGACGAAAAGCTGCGCCGCCTGGTGCGCCACGCCTACCGGAATGTGCCGTATTACCGCGCCAAAATGAAGGAAGCCGGGCTCCGCCCCGAGGACATCGACGGGCAGGCCGATCTGTACAAGCTACCTTTCTTGACGAAGGCCGACGTGCGCAAGCACCTCTACTTCGACATCATGTCGGAGAACCACGACAAAGCGCAGGTCCTCAAAATAACGACCAGCGGCTCCACGGGCGAGCCCTTTGTTTGCTACGCCGACCGCGCGCAGCTCGAGTTCCGTTGGGCTGCGACGCTCCGCGCGCAAGAGTGGACCGGCTACCGCTTCGGCGATCCGTGCGTCCGCCTCTGGCACCAGACGCTTGGCATGACGAAATCGCAGGTGTTCCGCGAGCACGCCGACGCCTATTTCATGAACCGCATGTTCATCCCGATATTCGAGCTGTCCGACCAGAACCTGGACAAGATGATCCGCACGCTGGAGGCGGCCCACCCGGTGTTGGTCGACGGCTACGCCGAGGCCTTCGATTTCATCGCGCGCTACCTTGCCGCCAAGGGCGCGCTCTCGGTGCGCCCGCGGGCGGTCATGTCAAGCGCCCAGACCTTGCCGGAGCCGAGCCGTAAGCTCATCGAAGAGACGTTTGGTTGCAAGGTGTTCGACAAATACGGCAGCCGCGAGTTCAGCGGCATCGCCTACGAGTGCGAGGCCCACGCCGGCCACCACGTGGTGGCCGAGGGTTACATCGTGGAGATCTTGGTCGGCGGTCGGCCGGCCAAGCCCGGTGAGGTGGGCGAGGTGGTGGTCACCGACCTCAACAACTACTGCATGCCGTTCATCCGCTACCGCATCGGCGATCTGGCCGAGGCCATGGAAGAAACGCCCTGTAGCTGCGGTCGCGGCGCGCCGAGAGTTGGCAAGATCCAGGGCCGCGTGCAGTCGATCATCCAGGGGGTCGACGGTCAATACCTGCCCGGCACCTTCTTCGCGCACTACCTGAAAGAGTTCGACTACGCCATCAAGCGCTTCCAGGTCGTGCAGGAAGAGCGCGGGGCCATGCGCTTTCTGATCATCAAGGGCGCCCGCTTCTCGCAAGACGTGCTCGATGAGGTGCTCGTCACCTTCCGCAAGCACCTCGGCGAGAAGATGCGCATCGACGTGGAGATGGTCGACGAGATCGCCTTGATTCGCACGGGCAAGCACATGGCCGCCGTGTCCAAGCTGAACGTCGACTTCCAGCACAGCGCGCCGCAAATTGTCCGAGACGCCACGGGGCCTTCGGCATGACGTCGCCGCGGCGCGTGGTGACCGTGGTAAGGCCGGGTCTCCGGTACGTGGACGCCGTCCCCTTCGACCCACCGAACCCGGTGTACGAAGCGGTCGAGGCCATGTTTCGCGGTCTTCGGCTCGACGCGGGCAGGGTCGGCACGCCCGACTGGAATCCGTTGGGAGACCTGATCGCGCGTGGCGATCGGGTGATCGTGAAGCCCAACCTGGTGTCCTCCAAGAACCTGCACCAGAAGATCACCGGCGAGTCGTTGCAGGCGAGCAGCACCCACGGCTCGCTGCTCCGCCCTATCTTGGACTACGCGCTGCGCGCGGCGGGGCCGACGGGCCAGGTGCGGGTGGTGGACACACCGGTCGAAGGCTGTGAAATCGAGAAGGTCGCCGGCCCGCTCGGGGTGTACGCGGTCGTCGAGCACCTGAAACGGCAAGGTCACGACATCGACTTCCTCGACATGCGCTACTTCCGCATGGCGCCGCTGTTCGCCCTCGACGACGTGCGCAGGTGGGGTAGATCCTGGAATTTGGGCTTGCTCGTCAAGCGCCGTCTGCCCGGCGATCCCCGCGGCTACCGCGCGGCGAACGTGGCCGAGCAGAGCTTTTTCGAGCGCGACGACGCGCCCGACAACGCCCGCCTGCGCTTTCACCGCAGCCACTACCTGACCCCCGTCGCCCACCACACGGACGGACGACACGAGTACAGCATCCCGCAGACGGTGCTCGACGCCGACGTGGTCATCAACATCCCCAAGATGAAGACCCACAAGAAGACGGGTGTTACCTTGTCGCTCAAGAGCGTCATCGGTCTCTCCAACGAAAAGTACTGGCTCCCGCACTTCACCGAGGGCGATCCTTCCATGGGAGGCGACGAGTACGATCGCGCGCAGTCAGCGAGCGAAGCCCTGGAAAACAAGCTCAGCCGCTTTCCTTTGCCGGGGGATCACAGCCTGGTGGCCAGGGCGGCGAAGCTTGGCGGTCCGCCCAAGGTCATCGACGGGAGCTGGCAGGGCAACGACACCTTGTGGCGCACCATCCTCGACCTGAATCGGATCCTGTTCTTCGCCGGTAAAGACGGCGTTGTCCGAGACACACAAGCGCGCAGGTACCTGACCTTGGTCGATGGCATCGTGGCCGGGGAAGGGGAGGGGCCCCTCGGCGCTACGCCGGTGCGCGCTGGGCTCTTGGTGGCTGGGTTCGATCCCGCTTTGGTAGACGCCATCACCGCGCGCAACATGGGCTTTGACCCCGACAAAATCGTCATGATCCGGGAGGCCCTCGGGGGCGCCCTCTTACCCGGCTCGCTGTTGGCCGACGTCGAGCATGCCGTGGATGGCGAGCTTCCCTCGCGGCGCTTCAAGCCACCGCGGAGCTGGTCGAGCTTACTTTCGCAGCCCGAGCCGGCGGCGGCGGAGTAGGCCAGAAACCTTACCCCAAGACAAACCGCGCGCCCGCCACGCCGTTTCCTGAAAGCCGCACGAGGCCTCGTTCGTTGGCCGACAGGTGCCTCAACAAAAGGAACACCGTCTCCGTGTCGGAGGTGCCCGCGGCGGCGGCGATGGTCGCCACGTCGAGGGCCTGACCGCGCTTGGCCTCCAGCAGCGACCACACCTTCTTTTGCAGGGCGAGCACCTCTCCGGCGGCCTTTTTTCCGGCCTCGACGCCGGGTTGGTGGTAGGCGTTGATGTGGACCAGGGTGGCGTAGAAGCCCACCGCGCGCTCGTACAACGCGATGAGCTTGCCAAGGGTCGACGCGCTCACGTCGTCGACGGTCAGGGTCAACGACTCGCGCCCCGCGTCGGACAGGGCCTTGCGGGTGCCGAGCAGAAAGCCGTACAGGTAGTCGCCGCTCGTGACCCCCGGCTCGACCTGCGGGTGGGGCCGCGCGGGGGCGCTGTCTTCGAGCACCTCGATGAACGTGACAAAGAAGTTGTCGAGGCCGTCGCGGAGCTGCTGCACATAGGCATGCTGGTCGGTGGAGCCTTTGTTGCCGTACACCGCGATGCCCTGGTGCACGGTGTTGCCGTCGAGATCCAGCGTCTTGCCGAGGGACTCCATGACGAGCTGCTGCAGGTACCTGGAGAACAGCTCCAGGCGGTCTTTGTAGGGCAGGAGCACCATGTCTTTCTTACCCTTGCCACCGGTGGCCGAATACCAGGCGAGGGCCAGCAAGAGGGCCGGGTTGTGGAGGACCTCGCGGTTGCGGGTGGCCTCGTCCATGCGCCGCGCGCCTTCGAGGAAGCTTGCCACGTCGAGGCCCTGGAGGGCCGCGGGCAGGAGGCCCACCGCGCTGGTCTCGCTGGTCCGACCACCGACCCAGTCCCACATCGGGAAGATCGCCAGAAAGCCCTCTTTTCGAGCGTATTTGTCGAGCTCGGAGCCGTCCCCGGTGATGGCCACGGCGTGCTTCGCGAAGGTAAGACCCACACGCTCGTAGGCCGCCGCGGCTTCGATCATGCCATTGCGTGTCTCCTTGGTGCCGCCGGACTTGGAGATTACCACCGTCAAGGTGTGGGTCAGATCGTCGCCGATGCGATCGAGCACCCGGTCCATGCCGTCGGGGTCGGTGTTGTCGAAGAAGAAGACCGCCATGCGATCGGAAGGCGACTCCAGGGCGGCGGCCATCAGCTCGGGCCCCAGGGCCGAGCCGCCAATGCCGACGACCAAAAGCTTCGTGAAGCGGCTCGCGCGCTCGGGCCTTCGCCGTCCGGCATGGACGTCGGCCGCGAAGGTCAGGATGCCGTTCAGGGTCTTGGTGATCACCTCCCCGAGGCCGTCGGGGGCCCGCTCCGGAGCTCGCAACCAATAATGTCCTACCCGGCGGCCCTCGTCGGGGTTGGCGATGGCTCCCGACTCCAGGGCCTCCATCGCTGCCAGCGCGCGGGCCACCTGCGGCTCCATGGCCTGGAAGAAGCCGGGCGCGAAGCGGATGCGGCTCACGTCGAGGGCGACGCCGAGGGCCCGGTCTTCGTAGAGCAGGGAGGCGAAGTCGTGGGCAGGCGCTTCACGGGTCATGGCAAGGTTTCCAGGTCAGGATGGGCTACGAACGACGTTCGCTGAGCGGGGCGACGTCTTGCTTGGTGAGCGGGCTCGTCGGGTCTTCGCCCGACTGGAGCAGCTCGTTCTCGGCGTCGGACAGCGCCGCGGTCAGCGTGATTTGGGCTTCGAGCGCCAGGCCCGGTGGGGCATGGGGCATGCTCGTCGCGCGGCTCATTTGCGCTGCGAAGGGGTGTCCGATGCTCTCGGCGATGCCCCAGGCGACGATCATCGCGGCGCTCTCGGCGTCTTCCCGACCGTAGCCTCCGAGGGCCCTCCCCACGTCTTGCAGGGCGCTAAGCTCGCCCGCTTTGTCGCTCATGGCCGAGCGAATGCGGTGGGACAGGGTGGCAAGGACGACGGCGCGCAGCGGTCGACCTCCCATCAGCGCGATGCGCGAGAGCAGACCGTAGGTGGCCGCGATACCCGTGGAGTCACCTTGCCGTCGCCGCAGCGCGAGGGCCGAGAGGCCGCGTTCGAAGGCCCGTTCGGCGTCGCCTGCCGCCGAGGAAAGATCGGCCAGGGTAGCCAGGATGGTGGCCTCTCCGGAGGCGTCGCCGAGGTCTCTGGCCAGACCGAGCGCGCGGGTCAGGATGTCGCTCGCCTCGGCACGACCGGCCTCGCTCTGCAGGAGCACCTCGCCCAACAGGGACAGCACCCGCAAGAGGCGCGGGCGTTCCCCGGTCGCCGTGGCCGCGGCCAGGGCGCCGCGGTAGGCCTGCTCGGCCGCCACCACGTCGTAGCGCCGCATGGCGTCTCCCAGGCCGATCAGCGCGTCCGCTTCGCTCGGGCGGTCGAGCAGGCCGTGGAGCAGCGGGATCGCCGTGCGATAGAGCTTTTCGGCCTCCCGTGGGCGGTCGCGCGAGAGCGCAAGGTCGCCGAGGGCCCGCAGCGTGCTCGCGCAGCCGGTCAGATCGAAGCGACGACGTTGCTGCTCCAGGAGGCCCTTCAGGCTGCGCTCCGCCACGTCGGGGTGCCCGCGCCGCGCCGTGATCGTGGCGAGGGCGGCGGTGATGGGGAGACGCGCGGCCTCGTCGGCGATCTCGGCGAAGAGCGCGTCGGCCTCCCGGTAGGCGGCCTCCGCCTCCGCGAGGCGGTCGATGCGCGCGTAGATGGCGCCTACCGCGGCGACCGCACGGGCCAACGTGGCCCCGGAGGTGAGCGGCGCGACGAGGCCCTTTGTCCGAGACACAAGCGGCTCGGCCGCCAGGGCGCGGTCGGCGGCCAGGCACAGGTCGGCGTACACGGCGAGCGCCAAAGCGGCCTCGGCTCCAGCCTCGTTGAGCGCCGGATCGGGGGCCGCGGCGGGCGCGCTCGCGGGCGATGGATCGACGGTGTGCTCGCTCAAGTCGAGGGTAGGTCGGTGCGTGTCTGGAATCGCCGCGAGGGCCTGGGTCAGGGCGTCCAGAGCGGCCTCTTCGCGGGGTAGGGTGGCGAGCGCGGCCGGCCTCTCGCGCGAGGGCAGGCGGGCGACCATCGCGCTCAAGTGGCCAGACAGGCCGCCGAAGCTGCGCCGAAGCAAGGCGATGCGCCGGTCGTAAGGTAAGGTGCCTGCCTTGGCGCGGCCGAGCTCGGCGAAGGACGGTCGCAGGGTGATGCGGTCGTGCTCATCGCCGTTGATGGCAAGGTCGCTGGACTCGAGCAACGCCGCGGCGTCCCAGGCGGCCTCCCCGAAGACGATCGGCGCCAACGCGACGGGCATCCCCCTTGGGAAGAGCCCCAACCACGCGAACATCTCGGTGGCCAGGGGCTCTTCTTCGCCGAGCCGGTCGAGGGAAAACGACAGCGCCGCGGAGAAGTGACCCAACTGGGATCCGTCCGTGGCGCCACGGCGCGGTTCCTCCCCGAAGAAGCTCGTCTCACCAGTGTGCTCTGCCATCGCGGCCAAACGGTCGAACAGGGCCTCGATGGGCCAGCTCCGCGCCTCGCGGGCCACCAAACGCAGGGCGAGCGGGTGCCCGCCGAGCCATTCCAGTCCGCGCTTCAAGGTGTCACTGCCACGCTCCGCTTCGCTCAGGCTGGTGCCCGCCACGGCCCCGAAGAGCTGCATCGACTCGGGGAACGAGAGCGGACCTACCCGCAGCTCCTGCTCTCCTGTGCCCAGCAGTCCACCCACGAGATCCCGGGAGATCACGACGAGCCGCAGGTTTGGACAGCTCCCCAGCCAGCGGTCGAAGAGGGCCCTCAAGGCGGGACGGTCGGCGCTGAGCAGCGACTCCAGATCGTCCAGGAAGAGGACCGTCTTGTCCGAGCCAACCTTGCGTGAGAACCCGTCTTTCGAGGTGTCTGCGCCGATCGCGCGCGCGGCGTCGAGCTCCAGGTCGTCCGGCCGTTTGGCGCCCCCGCAGCGCAGCCAAACGGTCTTGTCGATGGTGCGCAGCGGATCGTCACGCAAGGCACCCTGGAGGGCCCTCGCCACGGTGGTCTTACCAATGCCACGGACGCCGGTGATGGTCGTCAGGCGGCCGTCTCGAACGAGGCGCTCGGCGGCCTCCAGATCTTCGCGTCTTCCGATCAGGCGGTCGGCGGCTTGCGGACTGGATTCCACGGCATCTTCGCCGCGCTGCGCTGGTTTTCGGACGTCCCAAACCATGGTTGCCTGCTTGGCCTAGGGGCCGCACTCCCCGATCACGTGAGAGGTCCAGTTGTAGCCCAAGAAGGGCCCGTTCCAGGGCCCGTTGAGGCCGTTGAACGAGCCGTAATACGCCTGCGGGACGCCGGCCGTGGCGATGGAGCAGAGGCCCACCGCCTCGGCGATCCAGTATTTCTGACCTCCCACCAGCGCGAGCGGTGGGTTGACGTCCGCGCCCAAAAAGCCGTTGGCGTCGGGGGCCCCAAGGCCCCCTTGAAACAGCGTATTTCCAGGCAGGCCGCCCGCGTCGGTCAACAGCGCCACGCTGCCTCCGTCGGTGTGCAGCTCGAGCCGGGTCATGTTGAAGCTGCACGACGGCGTATATTCCCACGCGATCCAGGCCGCGCCTTGGAAGCAGCTCACGTCCGGTGGGAAGGGGTTCTGGTCGTCGCCGCAACACGCGGGCACGCAGTCGCTGTCGGTGACGAGATCGCAATTGGCAGGACAACATTTGTCCTGATCGATACAAGCCGTGATCAGGCCACCGCCCAGGCAATTGCCGGCGTTGTCGCAGGTGTCGATGGTGGAGCAGCCGTCGGCGTCGTTGCAAGCTCCACCGAAGTTGGTCGGATTTCCGCCGCTACACGTGCCGGCGAGGCAGGTCTCCCCGGCCGTGCAGTTGTTGCCGTCGTCGCACGCCGCGCCGTCGTTCCCCGCGACGACGACGCACTTTTTCTGCGCCTCGTTGCAGACACCCGCGTTGCACACGTCCCCCGGGGGCACGCACACCTTGGGCTGCCCCTGACAAGCGCCCCCGACGCACACATCGTTGTCGGTGCAATAGAAGCCGTCGTCGCAGGCCGTGCCGTCGTTGACCGGCGCAGCGACACAGCCTTGCGTCGGATCGCAAGTGCCCACGCCGCACACGCTGTCAAGGAACGAGCAGTCGACCCCCTGGTTTCCGACGCACTGACCGCCCTGACAAATCGAGGTCAGGGTGCACGCGTCGTCGTCGATGCAGCCGGCGCCGTCTTGACCTGGCATCTCGATGCAGGTGTCGGTCGCGACGTCGCAGAAGCCGACGTGGCAAGGTGTGGTCGGGGTGTAGTTCTGCAACTGACGCGGCATCACGCTGGAATCCGTCGTTTTGGGAGA
>CAYLJT010000103.1:0-14460 GCA_964383995.1 uncultured Polyangiaceae bacterium | reverse complement strand
TGACCCGGCTCCTGCTCGACTCCGGCGCCGATCCGAACCTCGCCGCGGAGGCGTCTCCCCTCTACCTGGCGCGCGAGCCGGAGATGCTGGCGCTCTTGCTCGACCACGGCGCCGACCCCGACTTCGAAACGGCTCGAGGGGAGACGGCGCTGACGTTCGCGGCTCACGACGGGGCGCTGCTCGCGGTCGAGCTGCTCCTCGCGGGGGGCGCCGATCCCGATCGGCCCCTCTCCGACTGGCCGCCCACGTTCTACGCGGCGATGCAAGGTCATCTCGAGGTCCTCACGGCGCTCGCAGACGCGGGCGCGGACCTGTGCCGGCTGCACGAGGGCAGAACCGCATTGACGATCGCGGTGGATCATGGCCGCTGGGACGTCGCGCGCTGGCTCCTCGACCGGCGGGAGGAGGTGGCGAGCCTCGGCGCCGTCGATCCGGCGGGACTCGCCCTCGAGAAGGGCCAGCGGGCGCTGGCGGAGCGCATCGCGGCCCAGCGCTGGAGTCCCGTGGCGGAGGGTGTACGAGGCCGGCTGCGTGTGTCTTCTTCGGGAGAGGGCGGCGCGACACGGCACGTCCTGCTGGAGCTCGAGAACGTCGGTGCGGCGGAGCGCTCCGTGCCCGAGGACGACCCGCTCGCGCTCTCGTGGGCGCTCACGTGCGATGACGAGCTGGTGCCAGCGCCCCTCGGTCGCGTGGAGATCCTGAGCGGCGCGGGCTGGCGCACGCTCGCGCCCGGTGAGCGCTGGTCGTGCGCCGTGTCCATCGAGAACGATCGCGCCGAGCTCGACCTGATCACCTGCATCTGGCCGACGTTGCCGCCGGGGAGACTGCACCTCTCGGCGCGCTACGAGCTGGAGCTTCGGCGCACCGTGGAGCCACTGACCGATGCCCGAGCGTTCACCCTCGCGCTGCCAAGCTGCCTGTTCCGCGCCCCGTCTCGGGTGAATCCTCCGATCCCCTGACCGAGCCATGGCCGAACGCTGGTGCTGACGCCGAAGCGCCGCGCGAACGACGCATCTTGCCAAACGCGGCACTTTTGTCCTACCCTCGACGACATGAGCGTGGCCGATGCGGCAGACGATCCTGCCAACCTCATCGGGCGGCAGGTCACGGGGGCTTCGGGGCACACGTACACGCTCGGCCGTGCCCTGGGCGCGGGCAGCCAAGGGTTGGTCTTCGCGGCTGGCGAGCCCCATGCTCACCTTGCCATCAAGGTCCTGCGACCTTCCTTCGTGCGCTCCGACCCGGCCACGGCGCGCATCGTGGTCGAAAAAGAGCACGCAGCCATGGCCCGCTTGTTTGGACAACAGTCGCCGTTTCTGCTGCGCTTGTTCGACCGCGGCACCTTGCCATTCCAGAACCTTACCTTGCCATGGCTCGCCCTCGAACGCGTGCCCGAAAGCCCCCTCGGGCTCACGCTCGCCGACCGGGTGGCCCACGCGGTGACAACGTCCGGCTTCGCCTTCGCGCCTGCCCGTGCCATGCGTTTCCTCGGGCGCATCGCCATCGGCCTTGCCACGCTCCATCAGGCGGGCTTGGTGCACCGCGACATCAAGCCAAGCAATGTGCTTGTTCGAGGAGACGCCGACGACGATCATCCACTCATCGCGGACTTTGGCATTGTCCGCGCCGTGGGCCTCGCTCCCACGCTGGGACCGGCGTGGCAGCTCGGCGCGCCGGGCTTTGCGGCACCAGAGGCCTTTGACTCGGCGCGCGTCGGCACCTTTACAGACGTGTTTTCGTTCGCCACCGTGGCCTACCTCGTCCTCGCCGGGCGGCCCTGCTTTCAAGGCAGCTCCCTGGTCATCCACGCCCTCGTCCAGAAGGGCAGGGGCACACCGCTCAACCAAAATCCTGCCCTCCACCCGAACTTCCGCGCCCACTCGCTGGTGCCGGCGCTGAATGCGTTGTTGTGTCGAGGCTTGCACCCCGACCCGCGCCAACGCCCGGCAGACGTCACGGCCTATTGGCGTGAGCTCGCCGCCGTCATCTGCCGCGGCCTGCGGGATCCGTCGCGCAAAGACGACACGCGTCAGCGCAACACGGCCGCCTTCGGCGTCGTCCCCGACGAAGACCCCAACGACGTCGATCCGGAAAGCGAAGACTGACCCTTGGCCGATGCAAAAACCCTCTCCATGCGCTTGGTCGCCGACGCGGCGCAGGTAAGCTCCGACGCCGTATTCCCTGGCCTGGTGCTGCTCTACCCACCCGGATGCGCGTCGCAGACCGTTTTTCTGCTGGGTGTGGCCACCTCGGTGGGGCGCGACGACGACAACGACATCGTGCTCGCGAGTCCAGCGGTGTCCGGTCGACATGCCGTTGTCGTGGCGGACGCTGGCTCGGTTACCGTCACCGACATGTCGAGTCGCAATGGCACCTTCGTGAACGGCCGACGTGTCCAGAGCGCAGCGCTCCATCAAGACGACAACCTGCGCGTGGGAGACGTCTTCTTCAAGCTGACACACGATCCCCCTCCCTTGCCCGGCTTTGCCCTCGACGGTCGTAGGCCGGGCGAGAGCAGCGAGGCCGCCGCAAAGCGCGCGCAAAGTGGGCCCGTCGGTGGCTACCAGGTGGCCAAGCTCGAACAAGACCTGACCGAGGCTGCGAGCCAGGCTTTGTCTGTCTTGCTGCTCGGGGAGACGGGCAGTGGCAAAGAGGTCTTCGCGCGCTTCTTCCACAGCAAGACGGGACGCAACGGGCCCTTCGTGCCCATCAACTGCGCCGCCATTTCGCCCGATCTCGTGGAGAGCGAGCTGTTCGGATCGGTCAAGGGGGCTTTTTCCGGCTCTGTCCGAGACCAACCGGGGTACTTCCGCGCCGCGCACGGCGGCACCATCTTCCTCGACGAAATCGGCGACATGCCCCCCGAGGCCCAAAAGAAGCTCTTGCGTGTGGTGCAGTTTCGGGAGGTGCAGCCCGTGGGGTCGAGCCAAGCCGAGCCCGTGGACGTCCGAATCATCTGCGCGACGCACGTCGACCTAGCCGGCCTGGTGCGCAAGGGAGGCTTTCGCGCCGACCTGTACAACCGCCTGACCGAAGACATCATCCATTTGCCTCCCCTCCGCGCGCGCAGGGAAGACATCTACCCACTCACGCGAGCCCTGCTCCAGCGGCACGGGCGGCCCGACCTGACCCCCAGCACATTCTTCATGACGGCCCTCTTGGAGCACCCGTTTCCAGGCAACGTGCGAGCGCTGGAGTCGGTGCTCAAAAGGGCCATCGCCAAGGTGCCCAAGGGCCAGACCGACCTACGCGCCACCGAGCTGACCCCCGAGCTGCGACAAGCCATGGTCGGCTACGGCTCACCGGACTACAAGCGCGCGTCCATGCCCGAACAACCCACCGAAGACCGCATCACCCAAGAGCCCGCCGAGACGTGGGCGATGCCCGGGCCGAGCGGAGCAGGCGCGGGCAAGACGGCGCCCGCGGACTACCCGGGTAAGGAGCTGGTGATTGGCATGTTGGCCTATAACAAGGGTAACCTCACCGTCACCGCCCGCGCGTTCGGTCACTCGCGAACCTGGCTCAGGGCTGTAATGGCGTTTTATGGGTTGGATGGCGGTGGGTGAGACATGCCGCGCGCGTGCTGAGGAGACGGGTTGTGGTCAGGCTAGGAAAACTGTTGTTCAGCCTTTGGGGCCGCGTCGGCTAGACCTTTCAAAACGGGGCCCGGATGTCTTCGAGTGTGGCGCCGACCTGTGGCGCCAAAGGATGGTTGGTTCCGGCTCACCGTGAGACTCCTGCATGCACGGGTTCGTGTGTCAGCTACCACAAGCAAGGTAGGCACTGCAGCGAAGCCACAGATCTCCACCCACACCCTTCGCGCAATCGAAGAAGTAGGTGGAACCGCACACATCGATTCCGCACGCGCAGTCCTCAGGAGAACACGGTTCATTGTAGGTGACGCAGGAGAAGTTCTTACTCTTGTCGCACTCCGTCGAGCTGCGGCACGCGGTTCCCACGGAGCAGTCTTTGGGCCCGCACGCAAACTTGCCCTCCTTAGGAAAGGCGCCAATGCATGGACCTTCCACCAGCGCGGCACATGAATTTTCGTCGTTCCCCTTGGATATCGCAGTCGCGCCCTCAATTCCGGCTGGACAGCGCCACGCGCTAACTCCCGCGGACACATCCTCAAGCAGTTCCCGAAGACGCACGCAGTCCTTCCGGGGCGCGTCTTCGCAGGATGCCACCCAAAGCGGGAGAGTACCAATCAGGGCGACGCAAAGCAAACCTGAGCGCCTGAGAGCCCTGCGCCTTACCATAGGCCCGCCAGAGGAAACAGGTCGTAGTCCGGCCAGGAGAACTGAAGTCCTACCTTTTGAGCCGCCTTGGAGAGTTCCGCCAACAGGCTTTCGATAGTGTCTTCGGCCATCGCGCCCTCGACGCCGGTGGTGCGGTAATAGTCGGTGTTCAAGACGATTGCGAAGGCGTTCCCGCGCCGATCTCGCGCCGCAATTGCGCTCGATCCGTCGACAGCTCCGTTGTGGCTAATCACCTTGTTGTCAACAGCAACCTTGGTTGGCTTGGTTGGGTCGGTAGCAGGATTCCGGCTAACATACCAACCCGCCTCTGTAACGAGCACTCGAAGGCTCGTGTTATCCGGAGCGTCGACGTCAACAACCCCCGGCACCAAAGCCCCCATCGCAAAGCAAATGTCCTTGGAAAACGGCGTCGAAAAGCCGGTCGGCGACGCGTAGGTGTCAAGCGCGCTGATGATCCGCACGAGGTCCGTGGCGGGCATGGCCCAGCCGCCTGCGGGTGCGATGAAGTCCATGTCGCGGCGACCATGCCACGGGTCCCCACGGGCAGCAAGCGTCGGCTCGGAGGGCGCCCCGCTCCGTCGCGAGGTTTCGAATAGTCCGTTCGCGCTCTCAGCTACCGCAGGTCAGGTATTCGCTGCACTGAACCCATAGATCGCCCTCAACTCCCGTTGAGCAGGAGGAGTGAGCCGTTGACCCACATACCGCGTCTGCACAGCCGCAATTTTGCGCCGAACATGGTTCGGCAGGCTCGAAACAAGAAGAGTTCTGACTTCCGTCGCACTCGCTTGCGTCTCGGCATGCGGTCCCTTTAGCGCAATCCTTGGGCCCACAGGCGAACGTTCCTTCCGCCGGGGGAGCACCGACGCAGGGGCCCTCGGTCCAGCGTGCGCATATATCCTCATTCGTTCCAGCGGAGTCCACGACCGCAAGGTCCAAGTTGAACTTTGGACACCGCCAAGCACTTTTTCCCGACGCCACATCCTCCAATGCCGCGCGGAGCTCAACACAATATTCTCGTGGAGCTTGGTCGGGCGTGTTATCCGAGTCCCGCACGCACGAGCAAAGTGCCACCATGCCCGTCAACGTGCAGCCCGCTGCGCGCCACGGTGATCGGTGAGATCCTCGTGCTACCATGACGCATCCACCTGCGGAAACAGGTCGTAGGTCGGCCAGGAGAACTGAAGCCCAGCCTTTGGGGCGGCTTTGGAGAGCTCCGCCAACGGGCTTTCGATGCCGCAGCTTCTACGATGTGCGGTGCCCTTTTTTTGCCGAAGGGAACAACCGCTCCAAGACGAGCACCGGAAGCAGGCGCTTGTTCCCTTTTTGGTCCTCATACACGACCTCGTAAGCGTCGAGTCCCGACGAAAGCCTAGGTTTGGCACGTTTTTGAAGCGTGCCAGATGACGGGTTGTCGCCGGCCTCCGGCAGCTCGCCAGACGCAACTACGCTCCAACAAATGAATGCGTCGATGGCATCGAAGAAGTGCCCGACCGCTCGATTCCCCTGCATTTGAAACTTGAACTCCACGCGGACATTGGCCCTGGGCGAGTCGAGCAGCTTGCGGTCTACGACCTGGGCGACGGCATCGACGCCGAGGCGCGTGTCGTACTCGATGACGCGAAGAGGAACTCTGTATCTACCTGAAAGCACGGTGTAGAGGTGAAATACTTCCTGCTCGTTGGTCGGCTTCGGAAGGCGCAGCGACGCATCATCTGCGAGCAATTCCAGCCCGTCAATCTGAGCCGGATCCACGTCATTGCCGCTTTTTCTGAACCATTCCGTGATGGTGTCAACGCGGTCGTTCATCGCGGCAACCTCCTTCGAGCGCCGCCCGTGAACGACAGCCTGTTGTAGGTTCTCTATCCACTCGCGGAAGGAGTCTTCCTTGAGAGCTTCGGCAATTCGTTCGGCAACCCGGGCGACGATCCGCTCCTCGTGCTCGTGCATGTTCGCCATCCCGTTGCGGTTAGCCGTCAATACGAGAGCTTGATGATTGACAAATACCTGCCAGAAGCGAGTTCGCCCCAAATCGAAGCGGAAGCGCTTCTTGACCTTCTCTGTTGCTCGAAGTAGCGCCTTCTGGAGTAGGTCGTTTCGCTGGACCACAGGCACGAAGTCTTTGCAGAGCCAGAGGCCGAAGCGCTCGTCGAACTCGTACTCACCCCCCAACGGCTGCCGGGAGCCTTCCAGGTAGGACTGTAGCTGGCGGCGCTGACCCTCGACGCGAATGATCAAGGCGTAGGGCGATTCATCCATGAACGTATCCGCGGGTGTCAAGCAGAGCGCCGTCAGATCATCTCTCACGCGGCGGGCGCCGCGCTCCGCTTCATGATGATCCGCGAACCGGTGTCCGAATGCGAGGAGGCCTGCGTTCGTCTTCTCCCATCGCCGCACGTCCTCTTTCCACGGCAGGAGAAACTGGCCAGCCGGCTTGCTGGGACCGAGCCCGATGGGGTAATAGCCGTCTTCACCGTTTATGCGGAGATGGACAACCAGCGGGGCGATCAAGCGTTCATGAACGCGGAGGCGCGAGAAATCGGTCTTCAGGTGGATCGTCTCGTGGAATTCTGCTCGAGTGCGAAAGGTACCCGAGCGCACGTCCCCGATTACGGTAAACCAGTCGCAATAACTCTCGACGGTCCGGCGCGATAGAAAGCGCTCACTAGCATCGCGAAACTGACAGCCTTCGACGAGGATCGCCACGCCCGTACGAGACAATAGGCCGACCGCGGCAAGCTCTATCGAGAGGGGATGCTCTTCCGGAAGCGGAACCTGCTCCACGTTGTCAGAGCCGGATTCTAGAGGGTTGTCGAGCAACGTGAGATTCCAACCCGATTCACCCGCCCGACGAGACGCGACGCATAGCCGTCGCGAAGCAAAATAGAGCTTCGTGCCGTGCCCCTTGTACCCGATAGAGGTCGAACCGGGTTTGACTGAGGCAGACACGCCCCAGAACGCTTCGAGCTGCGCGTTGCTCATCCCTTCGCCATCGTTGATGATGAAGACATCGATAGAATGCGTTGGGGGCGCACCGCGCACTGTTCGTATCCAAACTGAGGATGCTTCGTGATCCATTGCGTTCGACAACGCTTCACGAACGAGCTCCAACGCATCGACCTTATTGTTGGCGAGCTCTCGCACTAGGTTGCGCTGGTCGATCTTGCGGTGGATCAAGCTCATGGTGAGTGCGACCGTAGCCGCACAGCTTCCGGACTGTCAACCGGCTTGGCAGCCGAGGCGGGTTCTTTGCTGAGAAGGGGGTCGCCGCAACCGTCGCCAGGACGAATGAGGAGCTCGAACGTCGCTTTCGTTGCAGCATGGGTTGTCGACCGAGCAGAGCGCGTCCGTGCCGACAGCCAGATGCTCGCGCGCTGAGGCGGACGGAGAAGCACCTTCGGCGCCGCCGCCCGCTTGAGCTGGCTGCGCCCGGGACCCGCGTAGGCTGAGACCGATGGCGCGGAGCGGGCGGTGCGGAAGGGCAGCTTGCCGCGTCGGCGGTGTGCGGGACCTTTCCGCCCGCGGACCCCCAATGGCTGCGTGGTCTTTCGGCGCTAGCGCCGCACACGTTGGCGCATGATAAGCCGCTTTGCTCCTCGAATAACGGGTTTACACTGCCATGCGGTCGCGCGAGCGGGCGCGCTTCGCCGTTATCACAAGCCAACAGGAAGCGCGCTCGGAACGCAGGTTCGCTGCGGTCGGGCCTCGACCGGGCGCAACCCGCACTCCATTTGCCTCCCCTCCGCGCGCGCAGGGAAGACATCTACCCACTCACGCGAGCCCTGCTCCAGCGGCACGGGCGGCCCGACCTGACCCCCAGCACATTCTTCATGACGGCCCTCTTGGAGCACCCGTTTCCAGGCAACGTGCGAGCGCTGGAGTCGGTGCTCAAAAGGGCCATCGCCAAGGTGCCCAAGGGCCAGACCGACCTACGCGCCACCGAGCTGACCCCCGAGCTGCGACAAGCCATGGTCGGCTACGGCTCACCGGACTACAAGCGCGCGTCCATGCCCGAACAACCCACCGAAGACCGTATCACCCAAGAGCCCGCCGAGATGTGGGCGATGCCTGGGCCGAGCGGAGCAGGCGCGGGCAAGACGGCGCCCGCGGACTACCCGGGTAAAGAGCTGGTGATTGGCATGTTGGCCTATAACAAGGGTAACCTCACCGCCACCGCGCGCGCGTTCGGTCACTCGCGAACCTGGCTTAGGGCCGTGATGGCGTCTTATGGGTTGGATGGTGGCGGGTGACGACCTACCGCGTGGGCACCTGGGGAAAAAGGGTCGTAGTCACCTCCACCCACGAGCTACTTCGGGTTCCCCCTAGGATCCACACCGTATCTCCGCTTGATCTCGAACCCGTCCTTGATGAGCACGGGGTAGCTCTTCATCTCGGCCAACACGCGCTTCAGCACCGCTGAGCCTTTGGGGATCTCGGCCAGGGCGCGCGCGTACTCCTCGGAGCCACAATACGTGCGCACGAACTCGGGCCCGTGGGCGTTGAGCGTGAACGCGCGAATGAGCTCTTTGAGGGCGGGCAATTTGCACAGCGCGTAGAAGAAACTGTGCACCTCGGACTCGCGCTGGAAGAGCGCGTCGAGTCGGACGCGTCGATCGTTCATGCAGATCGGGACTTCGATGCTTTGGCGTGCGTCTACGAGCTTCAAGTGCACACGCGCTGACGGGGCTTCTCGAGCGCGCTACGTGCGTATTCGCAAATCAACGTGCTGGGTGGAAGAGGCCCGCGCCCTTGCGGGGTCGAAGGCGCTGCCTTGGCAGGGCCGCGCAGCCCCTGATCGGGGGGAATCATCTTGTTCCGAACATCCAGGTAGCGCGCGCTGCGGGCTGCGTCATCCGGTCACCTCCGCAAGGGCGGTGAGAATGGCATGAAGTCCCCGCCCCATCCGGTCGTGCACCACGTCAATCTGGTCTTGCTCGTCTTGGATGGCCTTGAGCTCGGCGGACGGCGCCTTGTAGGTCGCCCGGGTCTCAAGCAGCAGCTTGTGCGCCGCAAGGTAGCGGATGTCCTTGGTGTCCGAGACGTTTCGCCCCTCCGCAGCCTCGCGCCGTGTGGGGGACGAGACTCCTTTCGTCGCTTCGCTTCCGAGCGCGAGTCTCGTCGGCGGAAAATTCTCCTTGCGCAAATCTCCGACCTGCGCGTAAACTGAAACACGACGGCAGAATCGCCTGCCGATCTGTATCGCTACGTAGTAGGAGGAGCATACCATGTCTAATTCGATGCAGCGTGGTAGGATCACGTGTGTGTGTGTGTGTGATGCTTCTGGGGTGCGGCAGTGCGGGGGAGTCGGGAGGGATTTCGGTTCAGGAGGGGAGCAGTTTTGAAGAGCTGATTTGGAGAACCAGTGTTCGATTCAACGAGGATGGAACCCAGACGATATTCTCGGAGGCCGTTACGCAGGAGCAGGTAAAGCTCGAACAAGCGCGGGAGGAGGCACGGAAGAAGGGGGCTGAGGCGACAGGCGCAGAAGCGGTGGGTACGACGGAGGAGGCCATTACGACCGCCTCGTGCAGCAATCCGGACAATCTTCGGCTGTACGACGCCACTGGCTATGGTGGTAATCAGCTGTGCTTTACGGGATCTGGAGATGCGGATTTGAGCGCTTACTGCAGAACCCGTGATATCTGGTTCAATTGTACCGATTCGTGGGACGGCCGAGTCCGGAGCTACAAGACCGGCGAGTCATACGGTAAGTTCTATACCTCGGACACCTACAGTTGCGCCGTCGACTGTACGCCGATTCTCCAAGTGGACGAGGACGTCACGCCCGCTTCTGAGTGCATTCAGGTCGCGACGCATTTGCGTCTCATAGACCAGTGCGAACCAGCGCTATGAAGTAATCGGCAAGGCTAGACTCAAGAACATGGGAGTGAGGGCCGTGGCCACAGAAATCTGGACAAGACCTACTGCGGTGGCGGTCCTCACGCACTTACTCATGGTGAATGCGCTGTATCCGCTGGGAGGCTGCGTCGCTTCTTCGGATCGTCGGCAATCGTTTTCTGAAAGAACGGCTTCCGAGCCCGACGCCGGAGCTGAAAACGATCCGTTTCATGATTTTGATCCGGATGACCATCAGGATTCGGGCTGCACGTTCGGCGCAGCCGGGACTTGTGCTCCGGGCTCGACGATACCGTGCTACGAAGGAACCGTTGGACCGGATGTGACCAATTTCTGCAAAGGTGGCGTTCGAACCTGTAACTACGCCGGAACGTCGTACGGACCTTGTACGGGTCAGGCACTGCCGCGCCCCAACGACTGCCGGGATCCTTCCGCGTGGATCTGCGATGGAGCGTTCTCGGGATGCGGCAAGATGGTGCGGGTCGAACGGGTGGGTATCGCGGGTCTCGTGCACAAGAGCTGCGGGCTCGTGTCGGTCGGTGCGGACGCCGTCGTGCATGCCTATGTACGTCATGACCAAACGGGGAGTGGAGAGCTTCGCGTCGATCGTCTCGGAACGGTAACGGAGTGGTCAGCAGTCTTCCCTTGGGTGACCGACGATGTTAGCAACATCATCGGCCCGCACGCCGGGTTGGCCGTCGGTTCCGATGGTGCGATTGTGCTTGGAGGCTATCTCGATGGCCACACGAGTCTCGTGCTGGGAGATACGGTTATCGGCGGTCCGGCGGCCTTCGTGGCGAAACTGAGCCGGACCGGGAAACTGCAGTGGTCGAAGGGATTCTCACCCGCGAGGACTTACGAGTCCGGCGTCGGATTGGGATCGGACGGCTCGGTCCTTCTTGTTGGCTCCCTTGGGGAGAGTCTGAGCACAAAGCCGGCAACCCTAGATTACGGCTCGGGTGTGCTTTCGACGAAGCATGGCGAGGGATTCGTGATCAAGCTCGACCCGAATGGAAATGTCCTATGGGCCATTCTCGACGACAGCCTAGGTGGTTCGGGGTTCGACGCCGTCGCCGGCGACGTACCCGGCAACGTTTATGTTACCGGTTATCAACGCAAGGACCTGCCTCAATGTGACAGCGATGCGGTGCTAGTCGCCTCCTACGACGGTAGCGGACGACTTCGTTGGAAAAGAACATTCCGAAGCGATCTTGTCGCATCCGTGGGGGCATCGATTGTCGCGACTGGTGATGGTCATCTCTACGTCTCAGGGCGTATCAACGACCTCCCCGGAGCGGCGCTCAATTTCGGGGGGGATACCTTCGACGGCCGAACCTTTCTCGTGAAGTTGAGCGCGCTCGATGGTGCTCACGTGTGGAGCACCAGTACCGACGACGCGATCGTCGGGTACGCAAGGGGCGGTTTCGTCGCGGTGGATCCATGGGGCAACGTCGTCTGGGCGAGCCAGGACAGTTTTTCGCCGCGTATTCGGAAGTACGATCCCGACGGCCATCTGCTTTGGTCGAAGTACTTCCTGACATCCTCGGGCGGTGTGATTGCGACCGGCACGTCGGCTCTCGCTATTCAGCCCACGGGAAACATCGTTACCGCGTTTGTTGTTGGAGGTTCCATTGATCTACCCGGTACGACACTTGAGCCAGTAGGGACTTCGGACGTCGTTCTTACCTGGTTCCTTCCGTAGACTTCGCCTTACGGATGAACTCGTGCTATCCGACGTCACTCGACTCGTGGTTTTGCTGCAATCCTTGGTCGCAAGGGTCGCAAGGCTTGGGACACGCTGCGGACGTGGCCGATTCTCGAGCGGGACGGAAACCAGCGCACCAAAGTCATGCCTATCATCCCCGACGCTTCTGCCCTGGCGCCTTGGTCACCGTAGCCCTGTGCAAACTCGCTCCGCTGACCGGGTAGAACGCCCTGCCCAACGATGCGTAGGTCATTAAATTACGCTTTTTTGCGTGAGAAATCGGTTCCCTGCTAAAGCCCGAAGGGCGCCGCCGCGTGTTCACTTCTTGTTTGCACATCAACAACCGTTTCGTGGACCCAGTCGACCCGCGAAAGTCCCGAACGCCCGAAGGGATTTCAGCGCGCCTCAAGGCGCGGCTCTTTCTCTCGAACCTGCTCAAGATTCGGTTTCACTCCGGCTCCTACCCGCGAACGGACCGGGGCCTTTTGCAGCACGCGGAGCGGTATTTCGACGTCGTCTCCGTCCTGGATCGCACCGAGGACTATCGGCTCACGGCTGTCCTCGACCCCGAGCATTTCCAGGCGCCGAAGTTCCAATGGACGCTGAAGAAGGCGTTGAAGACCGCACACCTTGCCCTCGTGGATCCGTTTCATCTCCACAAGTGGCTCGATCTGAAATTCGACGCATGGATGAATTTCTACGGCAAAGACCCCTACGATCCGACCTACAACCCGGAAAAGCGTCGCGAGACGTCTGCCATGCTGCTCTATTGGCACGTCCTGTCGCTGCGCGAGGGCGCCCTCGACAACGCTACTTGATCGCGGTGCCGAAAACCCAATCCCACACGGGGGAAGAGAGCCCGAAGGACGTTTGCTCATCCCGAAAGTGGTGACCCAAGTGGTTTCGTCGAATGACGCGGCCCACCTTCGACCGCGCCTTGCCGCCGTGATGACACCAGAAGTGTAGGCACTCGGAGGTTACGTAGGTCATCGCGAGGCCCGCACTGAAGGATAGCCCGCGGTCCAAGTCGCCCGCGAGCCCCCAGCAAACGACGGACATGAACGCGTACTGGAGCAAGAAGAACGCGATTGGAGAGCCGATGTTGTCCGGGTTCTTGGCGTTCGCGTGGTGATCGAGGTGCAGGCTCCGCCCGGGCGCGATGCGCCACGTTCCGTGGTGAACGAAGCGATGGACGAGGTATTCGATCAGAGACCAGGAGAGCACCCCGACAGCGAACCTCGACGCGACGGCCGCGACCCCGAGAACACGGATGGGGTGGGCCAGGAGGCATGCCGAGACCACCCCGATGAAGTAGAGCGAGGCCCGCGGTTTTCCGCGACCGTAGGAGAGGATCGCCTTGGCATTGACCATGGTCAGATAGTTTATGCAGCAACGAATTTCCACTGTCAATCGGGACACTCCGCGGACGTCGCGACCCGGAGGGGCGCGCGTCCGCTCTTCGCCGTTGACGTACTGGTCATGAAGTCCTGCCCAATCGACGTCGACGGAGAGCTCGGGCTCGAGCTACGAGCTAGGCCTTCGACGACTCGGTCTCTGGTGCGGCCGATTCGAGGAGGGATTCAAGCGTCTTGCCATGAGCGTGCGCGAGGCCTCCCTTGAAAATCTACCCTACCCACTCACCCGAGCCCTGCTCCTGCGGCACGGGCGGCCGTGCACGCCTCGCTCGTCGCCGCGTGGCGGAACGTGAACAGCCGCTCTAGCTTTCTCCGCACGAACCAGCCCGCCGCAGCCTGACCGAGCGCTCCGAGGGGGAGCGCGTACTCCACGTGATCGATGAGCCAACTGGCATTCTCCCCATCGGGCTCGACCGTGTGCGTATGCGTCCAGCGCGCGAACGGCCCCTCACGCATCTCGTCCACGAACAGGTAGCCAGGTTCGTACCTCGTGTGCTCGGCGACGACGCGCTGGGTGAGAAAGCCTATCTTCGTTTCGAGCACCACGCGGGTACCGACCGCGAGGCCCGGAGTCTTCGACACGACACGCATCGACTCCCAGGGCGGCGACAGGCGTTCGAGGGCGTCGGGCCGTTCGTGGAAGGCGAACACGACGGAGGCGGGGGCAGCGATGCGACTTCGCTTCTCGAAGACAGGCATGGCGGACCTTTAGCATCCTCGGGGCGCTTTGGTATGCGGCGCGAGCAAAACAGCGTGTCGTCCGAGCGCGCTCCCTTGCCACACGCTGTCCCTGGCCGCTCCGTACGTCGCTCTTCTTCCGAAGAATACGGCTCGCTGGGAAGGCTTCAGCAGTCGTTGGAGCACTCGTTGAATTCGTTGCCGCACCTTTGGAGTCCGCTTGTACCGTTCCTGCTTGTTCCTCCCGCTTCGCATCGGCCTGGAGGTCACGTGGCTCTTCGACGGCTTGTCCGCTCACTTGGCCGCGGAGGCGCGCGGCGGTGCGCCGACGAGCTCGCGGAGCCGAGCGTCGAGCGCTTCCGGTGTGCGACACTCCTCCTGTGCGCGCCGCAGATCCACGATGTTGATGGGGCGCGTTGCCGTCAGTCGCTCGCCGCCGATCCCGAGGATCGCGCCCACGCCTCCTCCCTGACCCGCGTAGTCTGACGGAACGTGGAATGTGGGCGGTGTCGCTGCCGAGGGCGTGTCCTGCAGTACCCCCTCGAACGTG
>CAYLJT010000102.1:0-14476 GCA_964383995.1 uncultured Polyangiaceae bacterium | reverse complement strand
GATGAGCGCGAGGACGGCGTCGAGCGAGCTCGCGATGACCTTTGGGACCCAGAGCTTTTCGAGCCCGGCGGCGACGGCCCTACCGTCCCCGGCACGCGCCACGTGGGAGGCGAGCACCACGGTCAAGATGCGAAGAACCATGATGAAACCGGTGAGCGCGCCGACCGTGTTCACCTCCAGGTCGTATCCCGGTAGGTGAAGCGTCAGCCAGCGGTCGGTGTCGGGGTCATCGGCGGTGAGCGCGTAAGAGCCCACGATGAACAGCGCGAAGCCCCAGAGCTTCGAGGCTTGGCGAAGGAGGCCGCGCACCCCCAGACCGACGGCGACCCACAGGGCCGCCTGTACGCCCAACAGACCCGCGACCTGCCACGGCTCCTTGAGGAAGAAGATCCCAACACCGAGCCCGACCAGGTAAAAAACCCGGAGGCGAGGGTCGATATTCTTGCTGAGGGACACGGCTTGGGATTAGCGCCGGGGTAGGAAGAGGGCGCGCCCCAGGCTTCTACCCCGTCAAGGTCTCAGTTACCACCACCACCGGAGCCGCCGCTTCCGCCGCCGCCAGCCTGACAAGCACCGGTGGACCATTTTTCGTAGGTGAGGGCGAACCAGTCTTCGTAATACTGGAGGTAAGTCGGATCGAGCGTGTACATGGGGTGGCTCGTCCCTTCCTGACCCTTGTCACGCCAGCGGTAAGACGGCACCAGATCCTTGAACGATCCGTCCTCGTTGTTGACCGTCCAGCGCACCAGATTGAAGCTCGCGTACATGTAACGCAGCGCCTCGAAGGCCTCCGCGATGTCCGCCTCGGCGGTCGCGGCCTTGGGATCGGGCATCCAATTTTCGCCCGTGCCGTTCGCGTGGCACGAATAGCAGGGCACGTTGTTGCCGCCGTAGTCCGAGAGCTGATTGGCCACGAGCGGCATGCCGGTGGCATTCCAGTCTTCGAGCGTCATGCAGTCGCCAAACTGCTTCATGGCCATTTCGCCCGTCAACGGAGCGGGCTCGGGCGTTCCGGTCGAGGTGGTGGCCGCGGTGGTCGACGAGGTCGTGGGAGGATCGGAGGAGGAGCAGCTGCCGCCGAAGCGCTCTTCGGCTTCGAGCTTCAGCCACTGTTCGACTTTGTCGTGCTGTCCTTCGGTCAGGGGCGGCCCCGCGTGCCCCGGATCGGCGCCTTTCAGGAGCAGAATGCTGTTCGCGATGTCGCAAGACACGAAGTCGACACGGCCCGTCAGCCCGCCGTAGTAGTCGTCCGGCGAGAAGCCCAGGAAGTCGGGCGCGCCGTAGTCGTCACCGGGGTTCGAGTGACAGTCCGAACAGGTGCCCTCGAAGATGGTCTCGACGCTCTGATCGAAATACGCACGCGCCGCCGAGGTTTGGCCGCTGCCCGTGGAAGACGCGCTCGACGTCGAGCCACCCAACGTGGTCGGGGGGTCCTCCGCGCAGGCTCCGATGAGCATGGAAGCTGCCAAGACGGTAAAAAGGATGTTGTGGGCACGCATCTTCAGCCTCCGACCTTCTTCGTCTAACTGTCAGTTTCCGTCCGGGACACCGCCACAAGCGCCGCTCTTCCACTTCGCGTAAGCGAGGTCGAACCAGGCGTCGATGGCGTCAACATATTGAGTCGTCAAGACATACTTCGGGTGGGCCGAGCCCTCAGAGCCCTTGTCGTACCAGCGGTGAGACTGGACGATATCCGTAAAGGCACCCGTGTTGGGGTCGAGCGTCCACGTGATGAGCTTTTGCGCGGGCGCGCCGTAGCGGGAGGCCTCGAAGCCGTCGAGGATGCTCGCGTCGGTGGCTGGAGAGGTCATGTAGTTCGCGCCCGAGCCCGATTGATGGCACTTGTGACAAGGGCCGTCGGCCAAGGTGCTTTGCGCTGCCACCATCTGAATGCCGCTCGCGGTCCAGTCTTCGAGCGTCATGCAGTCACCGAACGCCGCCATGCCCTCTTCGGCCGTGGGGCCGGTGGGGGGCTGATTGCCGCTCGACGTGGACGACGTGGTGCTTCCGCCGCCGAAGCGCGCCTCCGCTTCAATGGTCAACCATGTCTCGACCAACACGGCCTCACCGGTCGTGAAGGCCGGCCCTGTGTGCAGGCCCTTCTTCAAGAACACACTGCTTTGCGGGCTGGCATTGACATACTTCACGTTGGCGACGAGCGAGTCGTAATACTCGGCCACACTGCCACCCAGGAAGTCCGGGGCCGCGTACGCATCGGAGTAGGC
Source organism: uncultured Polyangiaceae bacterium (assembly GCA_964383995.1). Lineage (GTDB taxonomy): Bacteria > Myxococcota_A > Polyangia > Polyangiales > Polyangiaceae > CAYLJT01. The sequence goes on along the minus strand of CAYLJT010000102.1, from coordinate 12,251 downwards.
CGACGAGTGGCACGAGGCACAGGCCGTGTCGGTGATGGGCGACACGTTCTCTTCGAAGTAGGCGCGGCCGTCCTGGTTCGAGCCCGTGCTCGTCGAGCTCGTGGTCGTCGAGGTGGTCAGCCCGCCTCCCGCGCCTCCGCTCCCGCTGCTCGACGACGAATCGTCGAGGGTCGACGGCGGGGTCGTGCCGGCGCACGCTGCGACGAGCGGGAGCGCCAAGAGCAACAGAGTGGAAACGCGGGGGGCCATGGCTCAGCTCCTTCGGCGGCGGGCGGCGGCGAGGCCGAGCGCGACAGCCGCTAGACCACCGATAGCCGAAGTGTTGGTGTCTGTGCCAGCGGCTTCACACGCGCAGCCCGCGGGGGCCGTCGGTCCGAGGTCGCCCTGGCCATCGTCGGCGCCGTTCGAGCCCGTGGAGCCGCCCGCGCCCGTCGTCGCGCCGGTGGTCGCGCCGGTGCCCGTCGAGGTGGTGGTCTCGGAGGGAGGCGGGGGGCTGCCTTCTTCGACGACCGTGGGAGCCTCGGGCGAAACAGGCTTGTTGGTGTGACCGGGGACGAAGCTCACGTAGAGCGCGTTTTTGTCCTCGTCCGGCGAGCCGTCCATACCGGCGTAGGGTAGAATCCAGAAGCTCTTGACGTCGGGCATGAAGCCACCGTCGACGCCGTCACCCGGGTTCGGGACGTTCGCAATGGCGCGCATGAAGTCGCGGCCTTGCGTGTTCGGATTGGCACCGTAGATATTGGCGAGGTAGCCCGAGTCAGCGTTCGTCGGCCCGACGACCCATTGGTCTTTGATGGGATCGACCAGCAGCTTTTGAGCGGCCGAGTCGTAGCTCGCGAACGTGATGGCGGGGACGCCACTGCCCGTGATCGCCGCCTCGAAGATGCCCAAGTAGATCTCGCCCTTCTCGCCATAAGCACCGGAGAAGATGGCCGAGTGGGTTTGATACACACCGATGCCTTCGCTGTGCGAGCGCACGTTCGGGCCGAGATCGCTCGGTTCGAGAATGTAGACGTGGTCCTTCGAGCCGCCCTTGACGTTGGTGTTCTTGCCTTGTCCGGTAGACTCGACGACCTGCAGCGCAAAGCGGCCGGGGCCCAGTTGGGCCACGCTCGGCTGATTCATATAGACCTTGTTCGCAGGGTCCGATGCGGCCACGATTTCGGTCCAGTAGATGGTGCCGTCCATCGGGTTGAACAGCGAGCAAGCGACGCCATCCTCGGGGGGTCGATTGTCACCTTGCGCCGCACAGACGAGCGATCGATCGGGGGACACGACGACCATCGCAGGGCGACCGATGTTGGAGGGCGTAATGACGGTCTTGCGGAAGGTGGGCTCCAGATCGATGCCGCCGCCCTTTTGCAGCGAGACGCCGCGCACGTAGGTGCGTTGATCGCCGTTCGAGTAATAACCAACGACCAAGTAGCCATTGCCGTGGTCGACGATGTCGGGAGCACCGTTGTTGTTCCCGTTGTTGTTGCTCACCCGCACGTCCGGCGTCATGGGATTGCACATCTCGTCGAGGGCCTGAACGTAGGTCTCCGTGCTGCCGCCGTTCTGGGCATATCCCCACGTCCACAGCGCGTACTCGCCGTCGTTCGTGATCGCGGGGTGGTTGCAGGGACGGTCGGAGTTGCCGTTCTTGGTCAGATAAACCTGGTCTGCAACGACCTTGGGCGCGCTGTCCGCGGAGAGCTCGAGGCTCGTGCACTTGCACTGCCAAGGACCGAGGCCTTGGTCGACGTCCGACGACATGTACGTCACCAGGACGTAGCGCTTGCCGTTCTTCTCGAAGCTCGTGAGGGCCGGCTGCTCGTTGCCCGGTCCGCCGTCTTCGCCGTAACCCCCGCCCATCCCCTTGGCGAGCTTGATGACGACGGGCCCGGCGGCATCCGCCGTCGCCGCGCCGAGCATGGCGGCGAGCCCGCCACCAATCCCCAACAGAGAGCGAAAGCGGCGCAGGGTTTTGGAGCTCATGACAGGTCCTCCTCGGGGTGGGCACCGTTGATTGGGCGCCTCTCGAAACGAAAGTTTTGCAGGCCGCGTGCCAGGGCTGCGCTCCCCATGAAACAGGGTTTTTGCCCGATTCGCGTGGATCAAGGTTTGTCCATAGAGCCAAGCTCTTCGGTCGCCGGTTTGGGGTCCACGAGCACGGCGCTGATGCGCTGGGGCGTTCCGCCGACGGCCACCAGGATTTGCCCTTTCGAATGCTTGGGCATCGTGAACGCGAGATCGTCCCGGCCGAGGGGCCCCGGCCGATCGAGGGCGACTTCATCGTCGGCGAGCAACACGACCCGTTTTCCACGCCCCGCGCCGAGCCCGTCGAGGAGATCGCCCAGGGAAAAGCGCCGGGTCTCATCCGAATCGCCGTCGATCACGAGCTTGTCCGCGAGGGTCTTTCGCTTGATCCAAGCGGAGAGCTTTCCCCCCACATAGACCCGCGTGCCGCCCGGCCGCTCCCCGACAATGTACGGCACACCGCGCACGCGCTGTCCATCGAGGGTCAACGTTCGTGTCGTCGGATCCAGCGCTGGCGGCGGCTTTTTCACGTAAATCGCCATGTTGTAGAGCATGTCGATGAACGTGTTGATGCGGATCGAGTCGACCGGCGGGTAGTGCATGCGGGGTTTGCCGGCCGTGCCGCCTGTGAAAGAAAACAGCAGCGTTTCTCGGTGTTTCTTGAGCTCTTCGCGGGTCACGATGCTCACCCGGTCCCGCCCGCCGTAAAGGTGAACCTCGCTCACATCGTCGAGCGCGAGGCCGAGCGCTTCGACATAGTCGGCCAAGCGATAGCGCCGGACCTTGCGCCCGTCGTCGAGGGTTTTCCAAGCCACGGGCAGGGCCGCAGGCAGCTCGGGAAAGCGGAGCACCGACGTCGGCGAGCCATCGACGTAGGCCACCGCGTCCGACGCGCTGCCCCGGCCTTTGCCCAGCCCGCCCCGAGCATCGGGGTCGGCCTTGCGCGCGAGGGCCTGAAAAAGCAGCCGCGCGGCGCCAGGAAAGGGCCGCAACAGCGCGCTCTCGGCGGGCGTTTCGGGGCCCGCACAAGCCGCGAGCGGTACGAGCATCAGCGCGGCGATGGCGATGACCTTGGTCAAGGCGGGGGATGGTAGCGCCGTTCGCGCGCCGCCGGGGAAGGACGAATTCGTTGGAATTTTCCAGGGGAAGGTAACCTGGTCAAGGGATGATCCAGGTGATTCGCTGACGTTTCTGCGTCGGTGTAGGCAGAGGTGCTAAGACGGCGCCAACTCAGAAGCCCGCGGCGTCCATCGCGCGGTCGTTGATTTCGAGGGCTTTGGCGCGAGCCTTGGCGGGTCGAGCGGCGGGGGGAGCCGCGGCGACCTCGCTCGCCCCCTGACGGGCTTGGGACACCGAGGCGGCAGCCGCCATGACGCGCTGCTTTTCCTTCGCGTCCTTGGTGGCGGCGGCCTGCTTCTGCAAGCGTTCTTCGACCACCGCAAGCTCCCGGTCGGCGTCCTCGAAACTGCCTGCGTTGACCTGTTGGGCGGCCCGAAGACCCACATCCGAGGCCTCGTTCATCGCGAGGATCGTCTGCGCGCGCGCGTTGGCTGCGGCGGCGACGGCCGCGGGATCGCGCGTCAGCTCGAAGTGCGCGACGGCCTCTTGAACGCGCTCTAGGTTGCCCTCGGCCGCGTCGCGGAAGTGCAGACGAACGCTCGCCAGGGGGTGCCGTCCGGCTTCGTGCGAATTGACACGCACCTTGACCAACAGCTCACGACGCTGACCCGCGAACATGGAGCCAATCGGGACACGCAGCGCGCTGCCCTGCCAGGTCCCGCGTGACCCTTGGATACCAAGGAGCTGCACGCCGGGCGCGGGGACGATGTCGATGAAGGCCGCAGCGGCGCGCGTCGACTGGAGCAGGCCAATCTCTTGCTCGAGGATGGATGCCAGTTGGGCGGGCTCCGCCAAGTGGTACATTCGACCGCTGGAGCCGACGGCAAGCGCGTTGAGCGTTTGTTCGTCGTAGTCGAGGCCAATGCCAATGGCGCTGACCTGGGTGTCGAAACGATCGGCCCCCTGTTCCGCCAGCGAGGCGAGCGTGCGCGCGTCCGTGGGACCGATGTTGGCCTGACCGTCGGAGAGCACGACGACGCGGCGAACCGAGTGCGTGGCGGGCGATTGGGAGACCTGGCGCTCACCCAGACGGAGGCCGTCGAAGAGGGCTGTGCTGCCGTTGGGAGACAACCGATCAAGCACTGTGGCCACTTGGCTGCGCGCCCACGGACTGGACAACAAGGTGGGTGGGACGAGCTCGACAGCGTTGTCGTCGAAGCTGCCGACGGACACGATATCGCCGCTGTTCAGGCGCTCGACGAGCTGCTTCGCGGCGAGCTTGGCATGGACCATCTTGGGGCCTGCCATCGAGCCCGAGGTGTCGACAATGAGTGACAATGCGACGGGCGGGCGGGCGCCGCGATTGACATCGTCGGGGACGTCCACCCAAACCCCCATGAACGTCTCCGCGCCGTCGTCGAGGACCATGTCGCTCAAGCCCGACGCGCCGATCCAAGGGTCGGAGGGGTTGCGACGCGGGGTGTCGGTGGCGATCACTTGGGCGTCCGTGGGCTCGTCGCCCGCGACGGCGACAGCCAGGGGAGCTTTTTCGGCGGCGGCTGCGGACTGCGCCGGAGCTGCGGGGGTCGCCGCGCTGGACGCGCAACCGGCAAGAAGAGGGGCGAAGAAGGCGAGGCGGGCGAGCTTGAACATGGGAGGCTCCTTGCGAAGGCGTGGGCAGGACTGCGAAGCCAAACTCGTTGATGGCCAGAGGCGGGTCCCGTCGCGTGGGGGGGCGACGCGGGCTACGACGCCCGGTTCAAAAAAAAGTTCTATCACCGAAAGAACCGGCTCGGATGCCCCTCCCGCGGAGGGCTCGTCCAAAGATAGGCTCCTTGGCTCGCGCCATGGCGCGCGAGAAGGGACCCGCGCATGAAGACCGATTCGATCCGCGTATCCGGCCGCATTCCCGCCAGCCCGAGCCGCATTTACGCGGCGTGGTTGGACAGCAGCGAGCACGCCAAAATGACGGGCGGAGGGGCCAGTGTCGAGCCCGTCGTAGGTGGCAAGGCCAGCGCATGGGATGGCTACATTTCGGGCGAGATCGTCGCGCTCGAACCGGGAAAGAGGATTGCTCAGACCTGGCGAACGACGGAGTTTCCAAAGGGGAGCCGGGCTTCACGTTTGGAGGTTTTGCTCGACGCCGATGGCGACGGAACCGTCGTGACCTTCGTGCACACGGAGATTCCAGCGGGTCAGGGCAAGAAATATTTGGAAGGTTGGGAGCAGTTCTATTTCGCCCCCATGCGCGCGCATTTTGCCGAGTCGGTGGAGGCGCCGAAGGTCCCCAAGAAGGCCGCAGCGAAGAAGGCCGCGACGAAGAAAGCGCCCGCAAAGAAGGCCGCTGCGAAGAAGCCTGCAGCGAAGAAAGCGCCCGCAAAGAAGGCTGCAGCGAAGAAAGCGCCCGCGAAGAAAGCACCCGCAAAGAAGGCTGCAGCGAAGAAAGCACCCGCGAAGAAGGCACCTGCAAAGAAGGCCGCGCCCAAGAAGGCCACAGCGAAGAAGAAAGCTTCGAGCTGAGACGTGAGCGCGCCGCGTGTGACCCTGCTCGATGGGCCCCTCGGCACCGAGCTTGTCGCCCGCGGCGTGTCGCTCTCGCCGCCGCTCTGGAGCGCGCAGGCGCTGTCCATTGCGCCCGAGGTCATTCGCAGAATTCACGAGGACTACGCGCGGGCTGGGGCGCGTGTTCACACGACGTGCACGTTTCGAACGCAACCTCGGCACGCGGGCGCGGCATGGCGAGCTTTGCTTCACGATGCGGTGGTCTTGACGCGCGACGCGGTGCCCTCGGACCACGCCGTGGCGGGCAGTCTCGCGCCCCTCGAGGACTGCTATTCGCCGCAAAATAGCCCGGCCAATTGCCGCGACGAACACCGCCAAGTGGCCGAGGCGCTCGCAGAAGAAGACGTGGATATGATTCTTTGCGAGACCTTTCCGCACGCACAAGAGGCGCTCGTTGCGGTGGAGGAAGCCGTTCGCACAGGGAAGCCGACGTGGCTCGCGCTGACGGCGGGGCCGGAGGGCACGCTCCTTTCTCCGGAAGCCCTACGAAATACGGCAAAAGCAGCGCGGGATCGGGGCGCAACGATGCTGCTCGTCAACTGCGTCGCGGCGACGAAGACGCAGGCGTACGTGGAAGCCATCGCGGATTTGGGGACGCCCTTCGGTGCCTACGCGAACGCGGGTCGCTTCGATGAGGGCCTGGGGTGGGGAGCAGCAAGTGACGGCGCGCAGGCCTATTTGCGCTTCGCGCTCGAGTGGATTCGTTGTGGCGCAACCCTGGTTGGTGGCTGCTGCGGAACGGGCCCTCTGCACATTGCGGCGTTGGCGCGCGCGCTCGGTGAGAGGGAGCTTGCCGAAGGCGGGTGACGCCCCCACCATGCGTCGCCATGGGCCTTTTCGACCGCGCAAAATCGTGGCTCGGCATCCGCGCGGAGCCGGAGGACGAGAGCTCCGTTGCGGAGCGCAAACGGGATGATGAAGGCGAGCTCGCGAAGCCGCACAAGGCGCCCCCAGGCAGGCGTGACGGACGTGAGAGACCGGCTCTGACGGACATCGAGAAGCCGCCGACGACGGGCGTCGATGACGCGCTTGAAGCGCGCGAAAAGGGCGATTTCGAAGGCGCGCGACGCCTGCTGCGTGAGGCCGATCGGGGCCGTGGCTTGCGCACCGTGCTGCGTGCGGCGGCGGCCCTCGAAGCCGGCGATGAGGGCGAGCTCGCGACGTTGCTGGGCGCTGTCGCGAAGGAAGAGCCTTCGTATCGATTGCCCCTGCAAGTGGCCGCCGCGCTCGGCGAAAAGGCGCTGGCCGAGCCGTTCGTGGCGCGTGCCGAGCGGGAGGGCGCGCCGCCGTGGGCCATCGCGTGGGCGCGCGCGTTGTCGGACGACGCGGATGAACAGCGACGCGGCCTCGTCGATTTGCTCTTCGAAGATGCACCCCTCGCGCGCACGGTCGCCGCGCGGGATCTCAAGCTTCCGAGCGTTGACGCGGACGCCGACGGCCTGCAGCGCTACGCATCCTTCGTCCACGGGCGCGAGTCCATCCGCCGTTTCGGCGCCGCAACCGTGGCGCGCTTGTTGGAGCGCGCGGGTCTCGGAGGTGTCGCGTGAGCCGCGCCGTGCTCTCGCTCTATTTGCTTGATCGAGCGGCGCTCAAGGAGCTCTCCGCGGAGCTTCGGCGTTCCCTCACGGCCGACGACAGGGGCGCGCTCGCGAAGTTGTTGGACCTCTCGCCGGCGTTGATGGCGCGCTTCGATGCCTTGCCGCGCGCCGTCGACCAGCTCCAGCGATAGGAGCAGGTCGACGGCCCCCATGCCGGTGTTTGCGTCGCTGCGCAGGATCGCCAAACGGCGCGCGCTAACGCACGCGTGGACCAGCGAAGAGCCGTCCCTCGAAGGGCGTTTGCGGCAATACGACGTCCTGCGCGAGGAGCTCCCGTTGGCGAAGAACATCGACCGTTTGCTCGATTCGAACGGCCTTCCGTGGTTCTTGTGCCGGCGCGGCGCGACATCGGGTTGGCTCGACGACAAGCGTCGCCAAGCCCTCGCGGCGGGCATGAACGAGCTTCGCGCGGCGCTGCCGAAGGAGCTCGTGGCGTTCGCCGACGCCATCGGCGACATCGAGGGTGATGTGCTCGCGCACGACGGAATTTAGGCGGTTTTCAACGAAAGTTGGCCCTTCGGCGCGGGGCACGCATAGTGAGGCCATGGCCGGGTTTCGTATGTCTTGGGCGCTCGTCAGCATCGCGGCACTTTCTCTTTTGGGCTGCGGTGAAGCGCTGACCGAAGGCGCGGCGGCCCCCAAGGCCGCGACACAAAAGCCCGCGGCGAGCGCGCCAACCGCCGTGACGCATACGACGCCCGGGCGCTTGGATCGCCAAGCCGTCGACCTGGTGCTCACGGAGAAGGGCCCCCAGTGGGTGTTTCAGCGCGTCGTTCCGGAAGAGGTCTTCGTCGAAGGGAAGTTCGTCGGCTGGCGCATCGTGTCGATGCCCAAAGAGTGGGAGAGCCTGGATATCAAGCCCGGCGACGTCGTGACGCGGGTCAACGGTTTGGAGATCGAGCGCCCCGAAGACATGTGGCGCGTATGGACCAGCGTGTACGTGGCGAGCGAGCTGAAGATCGCGTACCAGCGCGAGGGCAAGGCCCGTGAGCTCGTGCTCGCCATCGATGGTCAAGCCGCGAAGGAGCTGCCCTCCAAGCTCCGTGACGAAGCCCCTCCTCCGCGCAAGACGAGCGGGAAAAAGCGGGTCGTCGTGATCGAGGGAGCGCCCCCGCCCGACAGCGAGACGGACGCCGAAGACGTCGAATAATCGTCCCCTCGCGCACGTTGGGGTTATGCTCCTCGACGCGTGAACGTCCCCGAAAAAGTCGCAGCGCTGGAGTCCCTTCTCGCGCGGGTGAAGGCGAACGCAAGTCGCCCCCGTCCCGCGAGGCAGAAAGCCGCCCCCCATCCGACCAGCGATGTCGTCATCACGACGGCGTCCGCGCTCGCGGAGCGGCAACCCTTCGCGAGTCTCGCCGACGAGGCGGAGAACGCGACGTTGACCGTGCCGCGCGCTGAGCTCGACGAGCTGCTGCGTCAGGCTGACTCGGACAAAGATCGACCCGCCGCGGTCATCGTCAACGAGCCTGCGCCCGCGCCCGCGAAGGTGGAGCCTCCGCCGCCGGCGCGCGAAGAGAAGCGCCCGCCGGTCATCGACGATGAGATGTCGTTTGGCGGTCTCGACGAGGCGTTTGACGAGCCGCCCGCGAAGGTGCCCCCGGTGGCCGCGCGCGCTGAGCGTCCAAGCGCCCCGCAAATGGAACGCAGCAGCGAGCCGCACGTCGAGCGCGCCAGCGAGCCCAAGGTCGAAGCGCCGAAGGTCGCGGCCCGAAGGACCCCCGAGCCCCCCGCAGCCAAGGAGACGACGCCTCGCCCCGCGGAGGCATCGCCGCGCCCGCCGGAAGCTGCGCCGCGCCCCGCCACGCCGCGCGCCGCTCCTCCCCGCGTCGCGCAGCGCAGGCCCGCAGCGCCCGAGCTCTCGACGCCCGACAAGGCGCCCCCCGCAGCAGTGGTGGCGAAGCCGGTCGACGCGCCGATCCCGCGGCCGGAATCATTGGAGGTCAAACTATCTCCGCCGCCCGCCGAGCCGGTCGTGGAGCTGCCCGTCGTCGAGGCCATCGTCCCTGCTCCGGTCGTCGAGATCGCGCCTCCGTTGCCCCCGGCGCCCATCGAGCCCGCGGCGAGGGACATTGCGGTGGAAGCAAGGGCCGAGAAGGTCGTGCCGGCCCCGGTCGTGCCCGTTCCACCGCCCGACATCCCGATGGATCCCTTCGTGCCGTTCGCCCCCGTGGACGAGCCGAAGGTCGAGCTGCGCGCCACGCCTCCCAAGGTCGAGGACAAGCCGGTCGCACCGCGCGTCGAGGTCCAAGCCGTCGCGCCGAAGGTCGAGGCCCCGCCTGCGCTCGATTTGCCCAGCGCGCCCGCCCCGGCCGAAACCGCGGCCGAGCCGATCGTCGAGCCCGAAGTCGCTCCTCCCGTCGAGTCTCGCCCCGCGCCCCTGCCGTCAGCCCACGCGCCCCGGTCCTTCCCACCGCCCGCGCCGGAGAAGAAGGGGTCTTCGTTGGTTTGGATCCTGGTGGCCGCCGTCCTGGTCGGTGGAGGGGTGTTCGCGGCCCTTCAGCTCGGCCTGTTCGACACGCCGCCGACCCCCGAGCCCGTACCCACCAGCAAGCCCACCAGCGTGGCCACGACGCCCACGGCGGCGCCCACCACGCCCACCGCGGCTCCAACGGCTTCGGCCGCGCCGACGGCCACCGACGTCGCCCCGCCGCCGAGCGCCAGCGCGGCTGCGCCCACGCCGGAAGCGTCTGCCAGCGCCGCCGTCACTCCCCCTGCACCGACGGCCGACGCGAGCGGTCCCGCGCCGGCGGATCTCCCCAACAACGCCGGCTACCTCACGGTCACGGCCTCGGGCAACGCCACCGTGTTCGTACACGGCGTGCCCGTGGGCACCACGAACGCGCGCAATCAAGCCATCTGCGGCGCCCGATTCGTACGCCTCGCCGACCCCACCACGGGCCCGCCGAACAGCGCGCCTCGCTGGGTCAGCGCCGGCACCTCGGTTATGATTCCATGCCGTGGTGAGGTGACGATCGACATCGCCTTGACGCCTTGAGCCGCCGTCGGTGGTAGGCTCCCGCGCGATGGAAAGCGTCGCTCAAGCGGGAGAAGACCCGGCCGATTCCCCTTCGATATCCCCTTTTCCGAGCAAAAGTCCTTGGGACGGCGCGGACCTTCCAAAGGTCAGCGCGTCCCAACCCGACCGCGTCGCCCACCTCGTCGAAGAAGCGCGGAAGGCGCAGGCCGCGTGGGCAGAGGTCAACGTGCGCGACCGTGTCGCCCTGCTGCGCGAGGTCAAGGGCCGCATTTTGAGCCGTGCGGAAGAGATCGCCGACCTCGTGATGCGCGAGTGCGGCAAGCCCCTCGAAGAGGCGTTGCTCGCGGAGGTGCTGCCGAACGCTGACCTCTTCGAATATTGGTCCGAGTCCATCGAGGAGCTGTTGGAGGGTCACGACGTCGACCTCGATCCCCTCGCCTACCCTGGAAAATCGGGCCGGATTCACCGGGATCCGCGGGGTGTCGTGGCGCTGATCACGCCCTGGAACTACCCCGTCGCGATCCCCCTTCGCACGCTCGTTCCGGCCCTGCTCGCGGGCAACGCGGTGGTCTTCAAGCCCAGCGAAATCACCGCTCGCTCGGGCGCGTTGGTCGCTTCGTTCTTCGAAGGTGTGCTGCCCAAAGGGCTGCTCACGTTGCTGCAAGGGGGTCGGGATGTCGGTGAGGCCCTCGTCCAGGCGGACGTCGATCTCGTGGTGTTCACCGGCAGTGTCCCGACTGGAAAGCGGATCGCCGTTTTGTGCGCAGAGCGCCTGATTCCGTGCTCGTTGGAGCTCGGTGGCAAGGACGCCGCCATCGTGCTCAAAGACGCCGACGTCGAGCGCACGGCACGCGGCCTCGTGTGGGGCGCGTTTACCAACGCAGGGCAAAACTGCGCCTCAGTCGAGCGCGTGTACGTCGAGCGGCCAATCGCCGACGCCCTGACGACGCGCATCGTTTCGTTCACCAAAGAGCTGCGGGATGGCTCGGACACCGCCAAGCTGACGACCTTGCGGCAATGCGACGTCGTCCGAAGGCACCTCGCAGATGCGCAAGAGAAAGGCGCCGAGGTGTTGAGCGGCGGGGCGCCGGAGCCGGGCAGCTTGGCCTTCCCTCCTACCGTCGTGCGCATCGAGAACGAGGACACTCTCCTCCTGCAAGAAGAGACCTTTGGGCCGATCCTTCCCATCGTGGTCGTCGACAACGAAAAGGACGCGATTTCTCGCACGAACGCCTCGAAATACGCGCTCTCGACCAGCGTGTGGACCCGCCGCGTCAAGCACGGTCACGAGCTCGCGCGGCAGCTACGGAGCGGCGTCGTCACCATCAACAACCACGGCTTCACGCCCGCCTTGCCTCAAGCTCCCTGGACGGGCGCCAAGGAGAGCGGCACGGGCATCACCAACAGCCCCCACGCGCTAAGCGAGCTGACCCGCGTGCGCTTCGTGTTGGAAGATCGCAACCGGGGTAAGACCGAGCTCTGGTGGTATCCGTACACGCCCGCTCTGCGCGCCGTCGCCCTTGCCATGGCAAAGCTCCGCGGCGGCACGGGCTTCTTCGGGCGCATCGGCGCGCTCTTCCAACTCCTGAGCGCCCTGCCCAAGCGGCTGTTTGGGGGTTAACCATGGACCACCTGATTCGCCCGCTGATCCTCCTTGCCAACGACGACGGCGTGCGGGCCCCTGGCATGTTGCACCTGCGCGATGCCTTGCTACCCCACGCGCGGGTGGTCATCTGCGCGCCCGAGTCCAACCAGTCCGCCACCAGCCACTCGTTGAGCTTGCACCGGGCCCTGCGCCTCAAGCGTGTCTCGGACGACACGTTCTCGCTCGACGGGACCCCGGCGGATTGCGTGTACGTGGCCGTCTGCTCCGAGCAAAAGGTGTTGCCTAGGCGCCCCGATCTGGTGGTGAGCGGAATCAACCACGGCATGAACCTCGGCCTCGACGTGTTCTATTCGGGCACCGTCGCCGCGGCGCGGGAAGGTGCCATTCGGGGCATTCCTGCCATCGCACTTTCGGCGGATCTGGACGC
>CAYLJT010000101.1:0-14516 GCA_964383995.1 uncultured Polyangiaceae bacterium | reverse complement strand
CACGGCGCTGGTCGATCCCGAGGTGCAACGGAAAGCGCTCGCCGCCGCCCAAGCCAAAGCGCAGCCGCCATCGGCGCCGGTAACGGCCGCCGCCGACGCAGGCTTGCCCGAGATGAGCGTCGAGCAATACGCCTGGCTCGTCGCCACGTTGCGCAAGGCACCTGCCCACGCCATGTCCGAGACACTGGCCCGCTTCCGCTTGACGGAAGACCAGAAGACGCGCCTGGAGACCCGTTGGCGCGAGCGCATGGCCGCCGACCCCAAGCTGCGCGAGACCTTCACCGCGGCCCTGGCGCGGCACCTGATGGGGGCCCGCACGTGAAGCAAACCGCCCGCACGCTGGACCTCCTGAACGCCCTGGAGCCAAGGCTCGCGGCCTGGCCCGACCTCGCCAAAGGGCCGCTGCACGCAGCGACGAGCGACGCCGTCCGAGCCCTCGGCGAGCTCTTGCGGCCACCGACTTTGTCGGCCCAAGAGCGCGCCGAGCGGCTCACCCAGACGGGTGGCAAGCTGCTGCGGGCCGCGCTGTTTGCGCAGGAAAACCAGGCCCTGGAGAGCGACCCCGAGCTGCGCAAGCTACCCGGCCTGCTGCTCCAGGCGGCGAGCCGTTTGGCCCACGTCGAGGCCCAAGCCGATGCGGCCCAGGAAGGTGTCGCGTCTCGCCCGGTGTTGCGCTCTCAAGGTGCCGTGGAAGAGCACTTGATGGCCCGCGGCCACTTGAACGGCGTCAAGATCATGGACTGCGCGGTCGCCATGGATCTTTCCTGCCTACCCATGGAAGGTTCCCGTTGGAAGGGCGTCAAGCTCGAGGGCAGCACGCTCGCCGGGGTCCGCGCCGCGGGGGCGCGTTTCGAAGCCTGTCCGTTCGACGGGGTGAGCTTCGAAGGAGCTTGCCTGGACGACGCGTGGCTGGAAAAGGCCGTGCTCGACAAGGCTACCGTGCGCGGGGCAAGCTTTCGGCGCGCGTGGCTGAACGAGGCTCGCTGCGAGGGCCTGGACCTGACGGGTTGCGACTTCAGCGATGCCAGCCTGGAGAAGGCCAACCTGCGCGGGGTTACGGCGGACGGCCTGCGCCTGAGCCAAGCCAAGCTGACCGAGAGCGACTGGGCCAAGGCCAAGCTGCCCAACCTGAAGGCCGAGCATGTCGACGCCACAGGCGTCCTGTTCGAGGGGGCCGAGCTCAACGGCGCGAACTTCAAGAACGCCCATCTAACGGGCGCAATCTTGAGAAAAATCATCGCAAGAGAAGCCACTTTCGAGCGCGCGAGGTTGGTCAAGACGGACCTCTCGTCGTCGTCTCTGGTGGGCGCCTCGTTCCGCTACGCCGACCTGTCGCAAGCGGTGCTGGACCGCAGCGTGTTGGCCCGCGCCAACCTGCGCCACGCCGACATGCATCGCACCTCGAAGGACAAGACCGAGCTTGCCGAGGCCGACCTGACCGGCGTGCGAGGCACCGATCCCGTGCGAGCCAAGGCGGAAGATTTTGGAAGGTAAGAGCATGAAGCCCAAAGCCAAGAGCACGACTCTGCCGCAAAACGCCGACCTGAAGCGGGCCGAGGTGGTGGAGGTCGTCGACGAAGACACGGTCCTCGTGGCGGTGTTCGGAGCCCCGCGCGTCGCCGGACAAGAGGCCGAACGAGCCGACCTGGCCGTGGTGGGTTACCTGCCCCAGGTGGGCGACAAGGTGCTGTTGGCAGACGCCGCCGGGGGTGCCGTGGTGGTAGGCGTGCTCGGCGCCGCGAGGCGGCGCGGCGTGCTCCGATTGTCCGAGACAGACGAGGGTCAGGAGCTGAAAATAGAGGGCGCGTTGACCTTGACCGCGACGACCGTGACCCTGCGAGGGCAAGAGCAGGTCGCGCTGGAAGCGCCCCAGGTGGAGGTGTCCGCCGGACGCTACGAGGTCGCCGTCAAGCGCTTGGTGGAGCGGGCCGACGACGCCTACCGTCACGTGGAAGGCCTTTGTGAAGTGCAGGCGGGCAGAGCGCGAACGCTGGTGGAAAACGAGAACGATCTCGTGGCCAAGCGCACCAGCATCACGTCGAGCGACGACACGGTGGTGGACGGAAAACGCGTTTTGTTAGGATAAGCAAGGACCCCACATGATCCCCGTAAGCACCAAAGCGTCCGGCACTTGTCTAGGTTTCCCCGACGTGTGCCTGGTACCTGCCGCGCCGAGCCCTATCCCCACGCCCCTGCCCAACATCGCGCAAACCACCGACGGCACGGGCACGGCGAGCGCCGTGTTGGTGGAGAACAAAGAGGTGGTGGTGGAGTCGTCGTCCATCCCGATGAGCTCCGGGGACGAGGCAGGAACGGGCGGCGGCGTGATGTCCGGGACATTCATCGGCGTCGTGAAGTTCAAGACCGCGAGCGCCAACGTGTACGCGGGTGGAAAGAGGGTCGTCTTGCTGGGCGCTGTCACCGCGCACAACGGCGACAACGCCAACATGCCGGCGGGCTCGCAGATCACGCCCTCGCAGGCCAAGGTGTTGGCGTCCGGCTGACCCACCTCGCAACGTACCCTCTTTACTGAAAAGAGCGCATCAAGCCATGACAATCCTTTCCAAGGGTCAGATCGTCGCGATGGGCGGTGGTGGGTTCTTGATGGAGCCCGACAACCTGTTGCTCGACGACTTCGTGCTGTCGCTGTCCCCGAGGACGCCGGCGCGCGTGTGTTTCATCCCCACCGCCGCGGCCGACGCCGCCGGTCACGTGGCCAGATTCTACCGAGCCTTCAGCGGTCGCTGTTTGCCGAGCGATCTGACCCTGTTCGATTCCTACGTCCTGCCACGCAGGCCCAGGCGCACGGAGGACTTGGCGTCGTTCGTCGCGCAGCAAGACATCTTCTACGTGAGTGGTGGAAACACCTTGCACCTGCTCGCCCTTTGGCGCGCCCACGGGCTCGATCGCTTGTTGCTCCAGGCATGGCAAGAAGGAGCTATCTTGAGCGGGGTGAGCGCGGGCATGATCTGTTGGTTTCAGGCCTCGGTGACCGACTCCTTCGGAGGTGTGCTCCCGCTCCACGACGGCCTGGGTCTGCTGCAAGGCAGCGCTTGTCCGCACTACGACGGCGAAAAGGAGCGGCGGCCGGCCTACCAGCGTGCCGTCGCCGAGGGCATGCCCGGAGGCTACGCCGCGGACGACGGCGCCGCGCTGCACTTTGTCGGCACCAAGCTGGTCGAGGCCGTCAGCTCGCGACCGAATGCCAAGGCCTATCGCGTGGAGAGCCGCGCCGGGCAGATCGCCGAAGAGCCCCTTACGACGCGGTTTCTTGGAGATCTTGCCAGCAACGAGGCAGCACCATGATCATCGGACACGTGGAGGCCATCTACCGCTACCCCGTCAAATCCATGGCCGGCGAGCCCTTGGAAGAGGCGCACTTGGGTTGGCATGGCATCGAGGGCGACCGACGTTTCGCCTTCCGAAAACTGGAAGATCGCGGTGGATTCCCGTGGCTCTCCGCAGGCAAGCTCCCCGACCTCCTGCGCTACGCGCCCTGTCGCCCAACCCAAACCAAGCGCTCCGCGAGCACGGGAGATCTGCCGACCCACGTTCGCACCCCCGAAGGCCAAGAGCTACCCATCTTCGGCGAAGATCTGGCCACGGAGATTGGGCGTCGGCACGGCGCGCCCGTGCAAATGATGCAGTTGAACCACGGCATCTTCGACGACGGAACCGTCTCCGTGATCGCGACCGACACGATAGCCGGGGTAGGACACCTGGCAGGGCGCGAGCTGAGCAGCCGGCAATTTCGTCCGAACATCGTCGTGCGCTTGTTGCAACCCGGACCTTTCCAGGAGGACGGTTGGGTAGGCGGTGTGTTGACGTTCGGAGAGGAGGAAGACGCGGCGGCGGTGGCGGTAACCATGCGTGACCTGCGCTGCGCCATGGTGAGCCTCGACCCCGACACCGCCGTGTCGTCGCCCGAGGTGTTGAAGGTCATTGCAAAGGCCAACCAAACGTTTGCCGGAATCTACGCGGCCGTCACGCGCAGCGGGCGGATCTCGTTGGGATTACCCTTGCTATTTCGGTCAACGTCCGAGACAAGATAGAGAGGTCTCCTTGGCAATCAGCTACCTTCGGGGGCGCTCGTGGGCCGAGTGGTCGCGGGAAGAACGGCTGTTTTGCGCCATTCTCTACGAGCACGCGCGGAGGGAGCCGACTGCGTTTGCTGAGTGGCTGGTGCAGGAGGCTCGCTTGGACGTGCTCGAGGCCGGCGACTGGGAGCTGGGCTTCGAGGTGTGCTTCTACCGCGACTACCTATGGCACCTCGGGCGGTCCGCACGACAAGAGGGCTTTTCCCCGAAGCGCACCTTCGACCTTTGCCTCTTCAGCGAACAGGCCGTGATCGTCATCGAGGCAAAGGTTTGTGAGCCCTTCGATCTCAGGCAAAACAAGGTATTTCGCAATGACGCAAGGGCCCTCAGGGCGGTTCTCGAAAAGCCTGCGCTCCGGGTCGAGCTGGTCGCGCTCGCGTCCTCGAAGTACTTCGCCAACGGCCATCTTGACGCCCTCGAAGTATTCAGCGGACGCCTGACCTGGGCCGCCGTCGGCGCGCGCTATGCCGATCCCCGCCTCGCCCGAGCCGACGCGATGTACAGGCTCGCTCCCATGGTATGTCCATGACCAACATCCGGAGGGAAGTGGGTGCCAAGGTCACGCCGCTGTCTCCACGCCCATCTCATTTTTCGCGCGTTCGGAATATCTACCAACGCGCCGATTCTGCGCTAAAAGCAAATTCGTGGGCTCCTCTGCAATCACGGTGAGCTGTACGTTCGTCGCTGGAATGTCCGTCCTGGCACTGCTGACAGCCAACTGCCGCGCGCCCGATCGCGCCTTCAGCCAAGCCCCCGGCGACGCCCTGCATGGGGGTCCTGCGACCGACCCTGGACGCGAGGTCCTGACACGCGCGCCTGAGGTTCTACCGCAGCCCGGCGCGTCGGCACCGGCGACCGAGGTCACTACCCTTCCATCGCAAACGGAGCCACCCGAGGTCGCATCGCCGCCGAAAGCCGCATCGCCGTGCGTGCCCTTGGCGATCGACTCCTACGGAGTGCTCCAGTCGTCGCCGCGGGTCTATGACGCCGCGCGCCGCTACTTCCTGGCGAATACCGCCCCGGGAGGCCCCCACGCCCTCGGCCCCGAGCTGGCAAGAGAGCGCCCCACGCTTCGCTTCAGCAATGCCAACCGACGAGAGACCGGCGACATCATGCAGGCTACCATCGACGAGCTGACGACGAAGTATCCAGATTCCGTGGTGGTTCCAACCACGGGGCCGCTGCGGACCGACGTCTGCTACGACGAAGTCTATCTCGACCTGACCGAGGATGGTAGGTACCTCGTCATCATCGAGACCGACACGGCACACCCGGTGTTCATGTACCGGACGTCGTATCGCCCATGACTGGCGGTGCGCCCCTTGGATCAACTGAACGGTCTACCGTGGCGTCTCCGTCTTGCTAGCGCTCACACGCTTGGTGTCGATCGCTTCACCGCCGGTCTCCACCTGGCGGATCAGCTCCAAGCAGTTCGCGCGGAACTGGGTGACCGAGATGTCCATGACAGAATCGCGGATGGTCAGAGCGGGTGTCGCGAGGGGCGCCTCCAACGCTCGATTGGACTGCCACAAGGTCGGACAGACGCCTCAACCTTGCCTCGGCTGCGGGCTTGCGGTAGGTTGTCCGCATGAGCCGGCGCTTGAGGTTTGCGCGTTCCATCGTCGTGGGGCTTGCGGTTGGCGGGGTCACCTTGACGACGCACGTTTCGTGGGCGGAGGCGCAGTCGGCGGCCAAGGCGATTGTGCTCGAGGACTTGACCGCGAGCTCCGCTGAAACGCTCCCACTGGGCATCTTGCGCCGTGTGGTGTTGGACCGCGCGTCACGAGGAGACGAGACCTCTTGCCCCGACCTTCGCCGTTGCGACGAGCTCGATCTACGGGGCGTTTCGGTCGACCTCGACGAAGACGGCTCGAAAGAATGGCTCGTGACAGATTTGGGGTTTACCGGAACCGGCGCGGAGCTCGACTACATCTTTAAAAAGGGCACCGATCGACGTTGGAAGATGGTGGGCCGCATTGAAGGCATTCACTTGCGGACGGTCGGCCCGAAGAAGACCGCTGGGTTCTTGGACATCCAAGGGGAGGTCGCTGGTGTTTGTGTTGAGGGAAGTGGGAAGGCGGTCTGGAACGGCGACCGCTATGTGGGGCGCGAGGGCCGTGTGAAACCGCGGCCTTGCTGAGCTCGGAGCGCTCGGTAGATCCGCTCGCATCGCTCGATACCGCAAGCCACTTCAACCCATCGCAGGCTGCGGAATCGCAACGTCGCCTCTGTTTACCCTCATCACTCTGGCCAAACGCGTGAGCACACCCTTTCATGAGTGCCGAGATGGCATTCACGTCGAGTTGCTTCACAGCCTCGTTGGTGGCTTGGTGCGACGCTCCCGCCGAATCGCCCGCGCCATCTCGTCAACCCCCTGGGACGGAACTCCTCCGAAGGATCCGACACCGTCGTGCTTCGATGGCAGTTGCCCAACGGTCTACGTGAATTCGGGGCGCTTGATCTGCGAGCGGGTCCGTGGTTGCACTGTGAATGACCCTAGCTGTATGAGCCCGCCCGAGCGTAAGCTGCCGCGAGCGGCTCGGCAAGATCCACCATCGGCTTGGTGCACCCTCCACGCGATGCCATGAACGAGACGGACCTCTTCCACGAGCTGCGCCGGACCTTCCCGGAGCTATTGTCTGACCTGGACGACGGCGTGGTGACTGGGCTGCTGCACCCCGAGATGGGGGTTTTGGCGGCCTTTGCCCGTCGCGCCGTTTCGCAACGAGACCATCGCAGCCTCGGCCGGGCCATCGCGTTCGCGGAGGCGGCCTTGCGCGTCGGTACGCCCACGGTTCAGAATGCCGTGTATGTGTCGTTTCTGGAGACCGTATTTCTCGACGCAACGGACACCCATCACCTCGAAGCCGAGGCGCTCCTGCCTCCCACGCTAAAAATCGCTCTCGGCGAGCTGAGGGCAGACTGGGCAAGAATCGAGCGTCATGCTAGCGATCGAAAATGACGCCACGGGCGTGTTGGTCGACACGGGCGCTTTCGGCTGCGATTCGCAGGGTTAGGCACAGCAAGCATGCAGTCCCGCTGGCTCGAAACATGGCAACGGCTCGGTGTAAGCGCCCCGGAAGGTGTGTTTTCTCGACTGACCACCTTGTACGCCGAGCCTCACCGAAAATACCACACGTTCCAGCACTTGGCCGAGTGCTTCTCACTCTACGACACGCTGTCCACGCCGCTGCAAGATGGCCCCGCCGTCGAGCTTGCGCTTTGGTTTCACGACGCCCTCTACAGCACGATCTCCGCGGACAACGAAGAGGCAAGCGCGGCCCTTGCCAGACAGGTCCTCGCTGACGCCGGGGTTGCACCGTCCACGATCGCGCTGACCTCCCAGCTCATCCTGGCCACGCGCCACGAGGCGGCCGCTGGCTCTGGCATGGAAGAGTTGGTGCTCCTTGACGTCGACCTGTCCATTCTTGGCGCACCAGCGAGGCGGTACGAAGAGTTCGAGTCGCAGATTCGCGCGGAATACCACTGGGTGCCGGAGAGCATCTTTCGCGACCGGCGGGCCTCGCTCCTGCAGGGCTTCTTGGCGCGCGCCCCGCTCTACCAAATTCCGGAAATCAGGCTTCAGCTCGAAGAGCGCGCGCGGCAAAATCTGGCGAATGCCATCGAAAAGCTGACACGCTAGCAGGCTACCTTTCTCCACCTGCCAGAAGTCGCGAGCCTGGAGATACGCGCAGAAACCGATGACTCAGACAAAACGGCACCGCATGACGACGCTTTGGACTTGTCCCACCTGCCAGCGGCAGTTCACTCGCAAAAACCAGCGGCACGCGTGCGGCACCGGGCAAGGCGACGATATCCTACGCAATCGCTCGGAATCGCTGGTCCGCCTCTACGCCGCCATCGAGGCCTTCGCACGGTCGCTAGGGAAGGTCGAGCTTGTCACGCGCGATCGTTACGTGCTCATGCGGAGCAACAAGATCTTTGCCGATCTGGTGGTCATGAGCGACGCTCTCAGGATCGCCATCCACTTGCCAAGAGAGGTTGTCAGTCCATTGTTCATCAAGGTCGTCGCAGACCGAAGGCACGTCACCCATGTTGCCAAGATTCAAAGCCAGGGCGAACTTGAGCCACTCAAACCCCTTCTGCGCGAGGCGTATGAGCACTCCATCGGCGCGCGTCCACTCACTTGACCTGAGTCGATCTTAGCGACGCAACACAGGAGCCGCGACCGATGGGCCTTGCACTTGAAGTAGGAATACTCTTCGACCTGAACGAAGCGGATCCCGAGGGTTCTGAATACTCTCGCGATCGCGGGCAAGCCCGTCTTGCCGCGCTGCGCACCCTCCGGTCGATCGAAGGTCATCCAGAACCGAAGGCCCGCCGCCGGTCCACAGCGACGTCACGAAGTGGTGTGAGAAGGTCAAATGAAGCGCGACGACTTGCTCCAGCAGATGCGTTCCAACAAGCACGCGGTGGAAGCCTCGACGGGGCTCGACGGACCGCAGGCGGCTGTGGTTGGCATCGTGGTCAGCGACACCTTCGAGATCTTCTTCGACACGTTGGGGACCACGCGAAAGGCGGAGAACCTGCGGCGTGATCCAAGAGCAGCGTTCGTCGTGGGCGGGACGGGAGATAACGACGTGCGGACCATTCAGGTCGCGGGCATCGCAGACGAGCCCGCGGGGGACGAGCTCGCGCGGCTAAAGGCTCTCTACTTTGCGCGCTTTCCAGACGGCCCCAGCAGGGAAGCCTGGCCGGGCATCACGTACTTCCGCGTGCGACCGACCTGGCTGAGGTACAGCGACTTCAGCCAAGATCCGCCGCTCATCGTGGAGCTGTCGGACGCCGACCTCGCTGCTCTCGAATAGGTCGGAGCACAGGGAAGAGCTTACTTGGCGTCCGAGCTCTCTTGTCCGGCGATAGCAGGGTAAGCAACGCCGGCCAGTGCGGCTCCGACGATGGGTGCTAGCCAGAAGAGCCACAGTTGGCTGATCGCCCAGCCTCCCACGAATATCGCGGGTCCGGTGCTGCGGGCGGGGTTTACGGAGAGGTTGGTCACCGGGATTCCGATGAGGTGGATCAGCGTCAAACACAGGCCGATGGCGATGGGGGCAAAGCCCGCGGGGGCTCGCTTGTCGGTGGCGCCTAGAATGACGAATAGGAAGATGAAGGTCAGGACGACCTCGGCGACCAACGCGGCTACCATGGAATATTGACCTGGAGAGTGCTCGGCGAAGCCGTTCGACGCGAAGCCACCGGCGGTGGAGAAGCCGGCCTTGCCACTGGCGATCACGAAGAG
The DNA here is from genome assembly GCA_964383995.1 of uncultured Polyangiaceae bacterium. Classification (GTDB taxonomy): domain Bacteria; phylum Myxococcota_A; class Polyangia; order Polyangiales; family Polyangiaceae; genus CAYLJT01. Next base: position 5,159 of record CAYLJT010000101.1, on the reverse strand, counting down.
GACGCCCGCGCCTGCGATGCCACCGGCCACCTGCGCGATGATGTAGGGCAAGGCTTCTTTGGCGGGGAAGCGCTTGCCTACGATGAGGCCGACCGTCACCGCGGGGTTGAGGTGGCAGCCCGAGATGTGCCCAATGGCGTAGGCCATGGTGAGCACGGTGAGACCAAACGCCAGCGACACGCCGAGCAGGCCGATGCCGACGTCCGGGAAGGCGGCGGCCAATACGGCGCTGCCGCAGCCCCCAAAAACCAGCCAGAAAGTTCCCAAAAACTCGGCGCTCGTTCGTCTTCCGAGGGTCATGGACGTCTCCGATCTACCGGGTGCCTTCACGCTGCGCTGGTGCAGGGTGTTCAAACGACCGCCCGTGGGTCGCGGCAGTACTCAACATCCATACCACCCGAGCGCGCTCCTTGGGAAGTGCGCTTGGGGTTTCACCCCACTTGATTTTCTTGACGGGGCGGGTTTTGGAGTGCGTACTTCAAGCCTCAGACCAAGGGCCCATGCGGTCTCGAGCCCTCATCCCCAGCGCTGGCGAGCACGGCGAAGACGGTAGGATCAACATGTGGTGTGTCACGACCGAAAACATCGACGAGAGAACGCAGAGGTCCGTTTTGTTGCGGGACGGGGTGCGCGTCTCCTATGGCTCGGTGATAGATGGTTGGCAAGTTGATCAGGACCTTCGGTCATGCCTGATCAAGGATCTCTCCGACGCCTTTCCTGCCTATTGCTGGGAGACGCCAGCTTTGAGTCTGTCGTCGCTGGAGCAACCCTTCGAGTATGTCATCGTGGCGCGGCCCGAGCTCCAGCGGTTCTCGGCGGATCCGGAGCCATTTTTAGCGCACTTCAAGGCTCCTGGGGCGGCCGACGACATCCTTACCTTCCGCAACCTGGGTGGCGACGCCACGCTGGTCGTTCCTCGTCCGCGGGTCGAGCATCGCGCGTACGCTCATCTGGGTGTCTTCCTTCGTGAAGCACCGGAGGCACAAAGGCACGCGCTCTTTCGGGCGGTCGGCCTCGCGTTGCGCCGTGAGCTCACCAGCAAGAACACATGGCTCAGCACGGCGGGGCTTGGCGTTTCTTGGCTTCACGTGCGCCTCGACTCACGACCGAAGTACTACAACTTTCTACCCTATTGTCGCTCACGATAGGCCATCGCCATGGGCTACGAGCACCAAATTCGTCTACCGCGCTCATCGGCTTTCGACGTGGACTCCATCCTGCGTGGGATGGACGGGTTCGAGGGTTACAGTCCCACTTTCAAGCAGTATTCCTTTCGGCGTAAGGCTACCGGCTCGATGCCCGATGCCCACGCTTCGATCGAGCCGGACGGCGTCTATTTCTGCGACAACGGCTGCGGTGCCGCCGTGCTGCGCGACCTTTTGCGCGCGTTGGAAGAGCGGTTTGGGCAGGTCTCGGTCGAGGAGCTTTGAATTGGCAAGAAGCTCTATGGGAGATTCGTAGGTGGCAACCTCGCAAGAGCAGGATCATTGCTGTCAAAACTTTCAGCGGGTGGATCCCGTGCTGCGTGCTCGTGGTCTTCAGGTGGAAGGCATGGTGGGGAAGGCAAGCGCGGGCCTGGTTCGCGCGTCGGACGTGCTCTGTGCTGCCCTTCGGCTTTTGTCGGCGGATCCCAGCGTGTTTCTGCATCGTTCCTGGCAAGGTTGCGACGAGTGTGACCTTGCCTGGAGCAGCATCGGCACGGGCGCGGCGGGCCCGGACAGCGACTTCGACGAGGGAGTCCGATGACGGAGAATACCCGGATACGGCTACTATCGCCGCCGTTGGCCCCGCAAACGTGACTATCCTGGCATCCAGGTCCTCGACTTCATCGAGGCGTTCGCGAAGCCTAACGTGTAAGTGAAGTTGTCCATGTTCTGGAAGACGCTCCATCGACAAGGTGAGGGCGATTTTCGGCGCGGGCTGAAAAGGCACATGGTATCTTGACTCCCGCGTGACGAGCTTCCGGCCACACCCTGGACTGCGCAACCGGGTTGCTTCGATCGATGTCATCGAGGCCGCCGGGGGGGATACGCTCGTGTTGCCGTCGACGGCTGCCGTGCTTGGATTCCAGTTTCGTGGTCGCGTGCGCGAAGGGGATTCGCCCCTCGCGTTGGCTGGCATCACAGGGATCCAGTCGAGCGCTCGGACCTACACGTACGAGCCAGACACGGGCTCGTTGCTGGTTCGGTTTACGCCTTCGGGTGCGGCTTGTCTCGGCGTTCCGGCGGCGGAGCTGGCCAATCGCAGTGTTGCGCTCGACGCCTTGCTGCCCCGGGCGCTCGTCGCCGAAGTACACGAACGTCTCGCCTTGGCCCACGACGCGGCAGCGCGTGTCGCTGTCATCGAAGCCTTCCTGATGCAGCTTCCCTACGCGGGCGATTCGCTGGTGGCGCAGGCCCTTGTTCTCCTCGACGCCGGAGCCGACGATGCCAGGGTGGCCGAGGTGGCGCGTGCGCTTGGCGTGAGCGAGCGGCAGTTGGAGCGGAGGTTTTTGGCGCGGGTGGGGGTCACGCCCAAGCGCCTTGCCACGTTGCGCCGCTTCGAGCGCGCTGCGGCGCGGGCTGAGAGCGCGCCCTCGTTGACGGCGGCTGCTTTGGAGGCAGGCTATTACGATCAGTCCCACTTCAACCGGGACTTTCGCCGCTTTGCCGGGGTGTCGCCGCGGGCCTTCTTCGGTCGTTCCTAGCTCTTGCGGCGTTCCGTTCGCGGTGTCGGATTTGTACAATTCGCGCGCCCCGCGCAGGTCCACCCTCGGGGTATGACCAACAACGCTCAACCCGACCTGTTTTCCAATGTTCACAAGGGTATTCGCCGCGCCTTGTTTGCGGCGTGCGCGGCCCTCGGTTGCGCCGAAGGCGATCCGGAGCGCGAGCGTGCGGCGCGCGCGCTTTTGACCGAGGCGCTTCGGTTTGTCGCGCACCACGGCGAGAACGAAGATCTGTTGCTGCTGCCCCTGATGCGCGAGCGAGCTCCGGAGCTGTTCGCCTCCTTGGACGAAGCTCATCGCGCGCTCGACACCGCCCGTGAGGCTCTGACCGAAGAGCAGCCCGTGGTCCAGCTCTACCTTGCCACCTGCGCCTTCACAGCCCTGTATTTGGCCCATATGGACCAAGAGGAACGCGTGTTTGAGCCTGCCATGCGCGCCGTCTTGTCGGTCGACGACGCCGTGGCCTTTGGCCGGAGATCCGTGGAGCGCACATCTCCCCAAGACCAACGCATGATGCTCGGCTGGATGCTACCCGCCATGACCTCCCGGGACGTGGACGCCTTCCTGTCGCGCCTGCCTGTGGCGTTGGCCGCGGAGCTGCGCTCGCTTGCCAACACTGCTAGCTGAAACCGCAGCAAAACAAGGGAGAGCGGCGTGGTGGCAAGGTAGGTAAAACCGATGGGCCGTGCCGTGGCTCTTCCTGGCTGGCCCCGTGGTTCCGACCGCCGGGGCTTGAGCCCGAGCCGGTTTTGCCCTAGAGAGGCGGTCCACCCAGCGCTCCAGCCAACGGCGACCCATGGCTCCCACCCTTCAGGCCTTCGATCACATTCACATTCACGTTGCGGATAGGGACGCGGCCGAACGCTGGTACGCCGAGGTGTTGGGGCTCGCGCGCTCCAAAGCGCTCGAATTTTGGGCCCAAGACGGCGGACCCCTGACCCTCGAAAACCCTCAAGGCACGGTTCATATCGCCCTCTTCCAGCGCCCCGCGCCTTGCCATCGAACCACGGTCGCGCTGCGCGTGGGCGCGAAGCAGCTGGGGGACTGGAAAGAGCACCTGGAGAAGGTTTTGGGCGGACCCGTCACGGTGGAGGACCACGATGTATCCTGGTCTTTGTACTTTGCGGATCCGGACGGAAACCCCTTCGAAATCACCACCTACGAATACGACGACGTGGGGCCGCTCGCACCTTCCGGGGCGCGCGCCTAGCCCGGGCTCGACGAGAGACTGGCATGGAAAGATTCGTCCCGAGGCACAAGCTCCCACGACCCGGAAGAGGCTGGTTCGTTGGCGCCGTCTGTCTTTCGCTCGGTCTTCTAGCGGTGGGGTGCGTCGACCCAAAGGAGAGGTTTCAGGCCGCCGAGACTGCCATGGACACGGAGAACCTGCCTGCCCTGCGGGAGCTGGAGGCACGGGTCGAAAAGGCTCGGCAAGCCGCCCTCGCCAAACCTGCCCTGAAGCCAGCGGCGGGTTGGTCGGGTCCCCCGTTGGTGGCTGACAACGGCGCGGAGAAGGGGGGCAACGCCGTCGTCATGCTCCTGAACGCCGGTCTGTGCGAAGATGCGTTCCCCAAGGGAGAGCTGTTCCGCTTCTGCGGCGCCAACCAGTTCTGCACGCAACGCATGACGGTCAACCGGACTGCCAACGTGGACTTCGAGCGCACGTCGAAGGACGAGCTCGACCGCATCCTGGAGCGGATGCGCGTGGGTTGGAAGAACGCGCTGGCCCTGCGCTACGCAGCGTTCGTCGAGCCCGTGAAGGCCCAAACCTACCGCGCCCACGGGGACACCTTCACACCTGGAATTTATGTCGCCAAGGTGCGCGTCTACGATCTGGAAGGCACGAAGTATCTAGGCGGTTTCGAGCTGAAGGCGGGCAGCGACAACACTGTTGGCATCGGTCGCAACACGGGCACCCGGAGCGCCCTGGCCCGCGATTTCCGCGACAACACGGCGAAGGCCTTGAGCGATGGACTGTCCTCGTTTTCCGGCAACCCTACCCGACTGGACATTGGCGATACGCTCGAGTGGGACTGACACGCGTCCCCGACACACACCAACCCCAACGGCTGAAAGCAAACGACCATGACGACAGGCACCGTGCGACTCCACCGCGTCTTGCGCAGCAAACCGGAGCGCGTTTATCGCGCCTTCTTGAACGCCGACGCGATGGCGAAGTGGCTCCCTCCCTATGGCTTCACGTGCAAGGTCCACGAGATGGATGCGCGGGTCGGGGGGACCTACCGGATGTCTTTCACCAACTTCACCACGGGCAACAGCCACTCGTTCGGGGGTGAGTACAGAGAGCTCATTCCAGCGGAGAAGATCCGCTACACGGACAAGTTCGACGATCCGAACCTCCCGGGCGAGATGGAGACCACGGTCACGTTCAAGCAAGTGATGTGCGGGACGGAGATCCAGATCGTGCAGGAGGGCCTGCCCGCCGTCATCC
>CAYLJT010000100.1:0-14622 GCA_964383995.1 uncultured Polyangiaceae bacterium | reverse complement strand
GGCGACCGTCCAGGTGGGCATCGAACGGGCCATGGGCTGCGAGGGCTCGCCCTGCGTCGTGCGCGTCGCCGAAGGCGCCTACGAGGGACCCTTCGAGCTTGCCGTGGGGGTCGACATCGAGGGGGGCTACGATCCGACCTTCACGACCCGCGATCCGGCCAGCTACCTGACCCGCCTCTGGTCGAAAGAGGTCAAGACCTTGACAGGGGTAGACATCACGTTCGACACCCGGGTGGACGGTCTTACCATCGAGGGGACGACGTTCGACGCGCTCGTGGACGGCACCTCCACCTATGCCGTCTGGATCCACGGGGCGAGCGAGGGCCTTGTGTTCTCGAACGTGACGATCGTGGCTGGAAATGCCGCCGATGGACCCTCTGGCAAGGACGGCGTGGTGTCCAATTGCAACGCGCTCGGCGGCGCAGGCGGGGTGGCCTTCGACTGCGGTGGGAGCATGGGAACCGCGGGCTCGGCGGACGACGACTCGCCCTCGGGCGGCATCGGTGGAATTGGAGGCGACAGCAACTGCCCGAACGCCTGTCCGCTCACCGGAGGTGATGGAATCTCGGACGGTGGGTCCGGGGAAGACGGCCTGCTCGGCTTGTCCAGTCCGGCGGGCGCCATCGCGACCGACACGGTGGGGACCTTCGCGGCGGGAGAGTGGCGAGGGGCTCTGGGAGATCCGGGGGAGCGGGGCAAGAACGGCACGGGGGGCGGCGGTGGCGGCTCTGGTGGATCGAAGCGGTTCGCGGCCTGTTTCGGCTGCTCCACGTTGCTCGGCGGCACGGGTGGAGCTGGCGGGCGCGCGGGCTGCGGCGGCGAGGGAGGCACCGCGGGAGGCCCCGGCGGCGCTTCGTTTGGGCTGGTTTTGCGCGACGCCAAGGTAACTCTGGAAAACGTTACGATTGTGGCAGGTCGGGCGGGGCGCGGAGGACAGGGCGGAGACGGCGCCATGGGCGGGGAGGGGGACGCCGGGCTCGACGGAGAGCCCCGAGCTTCCCAGCAATGCGGAGCGATCAACTACCAAGCGGGCGCAGGTGGTAAGGGTGGCGCTGGAGGCGCCGGTGGTCGCGGGGGCGGCGGCGCCGGAGGCGTGGGCGGTGTGTCCGTAGGTATCGCCCTGGTGGGTACGTCCGAGACCGTGGAGGTCGGTGAGGTGACCGTGCAGAAGGGGGAGGCGGGAGCGGGCGGCCTCGGGGGCTTCGGCGGTGCGGCGGCGCAGTCGGGCTTTCCAGGTTCGGTGGAAGCGCGGCTCGCCTTCACCAGCGAATAGGCGAATCGCCGCGTATCCGACGCGGGCGAATTCGACCCCACAAACGGCGAGCGCCGCGACGCAGGGGTCTGCGCGCGGCGCCGCGGGGAAGGCTATGGGGCCGCTGGGAGCGCGCCTTACTCCATCTTGTCGAGCTGGTTGCTGAGGGCGCTGTCGCCGCCGAAGCCTTCATCCCACTTCGTGATGCGCATGTCTCGGTCGATGAAGACGAAGGTCGGCAGGGCGCTGACCTTGGCGGCCAGCGAGCTGGCACCGGCCAGGAAGCCAACCGGGAAGAGCATGTCGTACTTGTTGGTCCAATAGTCGATGTCGCTCTGGGTGGCGGCCTTGCCGGGCGTATTGCCGTCGAGCAGAATTTCTACGAAGATGATGCCTTTGTCCGCATATTCGGCCCACAGATCCTGGGAGGTGCTCGCGGCCTCGTTGCAGGGGCCACACCAGCGAGCGCCGACGCTCAACATGATGTTGTAGCCGTACAGTTGGTAGAGCTCGAGGAGGTTTCCGTATTGGTCGGTCAGCTTGACGTTCCGTGCGATGTCGCCGACGTCCCAACCCTCACCCGTGACGCCTGCGGCGTTCAGCTCGTCGAGGCGGTTCGGCCAGGTCTGCGAGCTGATGGGCCAGGAGTTGAGGGTCAGAGGGTCGGTGCCGGCAGTCTGCTCGTCGGCGTCGCTGAAGCCGTCGGAGTCCGTGTCCGGATTGTTGGGGTCGGTGCCGAGGTTGGCCTCGACATCGGACGTGAGGCCGTCGCCGTCCACGTCGTAATACTCACACGCGCTCATGTCGACGGCAGCGCAGTCCGCCGAGCAGCCGACCACGCCCCCGTCAAACCCGCTGTCGGTGCAGAGAGCCGCCCCGATGTCTGCACCGTCGCAGACTTCCCCAGCCTCGATGCGCCCGTTGCCACACACCGGCCCCGTGTCCTCCGCCGCGGCGTCGTCTCCTGACGAGCACCCCATTGCGCTGGACATCAGCATGAAGACTGCACAGCCAAGCAAGGTTAGAGGGCGGAAGACCAGGGAGGTAGTCGTGGGGCTAGTTTTCATTGGACACCAGGAAGCCATGACGGCCTACCGTCGTCAATGGCCGATGCGCGACGAAAAACGTTTTTCTTTCACGCGAGAAGGCTTTTTTTGTGGGCAATTTCCAACCACGGTAAGAGATTTCAGCGGGGCCCCACAGGTCAGTCCGGGACAACGCCCAGTAGGCGCCCGAGGGAAGGACCTAGACCGAGCAGGTCGTCGGCGTCGAGGGCGTCGTACGCGCCCGCGACCAGCGCCTCACGCCGCGCGCCGCTCCCCTGCGAGAGGGCCACGCAGCGCACGTGCGCCGTTTCGGGGACGGCGCGCAAGCGCGCGATGCAGCGCGTGACGTCGATGCTTGGTAGCTCCATGTCCAGGATCATGGCGTCGGGAGCTCCCGCCCCGACCGCGATCAGCGCGTCGAAGGGCTCGGTGTGGAGCGTGACCTCGAACCAGGGGGCCAGGCTGCTCCTGATGGCTTCGGCCCGGTTTTCGTTGGCCACGACCGCAAAGACCCGCGGACGGTTGGGCCGCAGCGCTTCGGGAATCGGGTAGCCGTAACGCCGCAGGAAATCGAGCACGTCTTCCTTGCGAAAACGCAGGTGTCGCCCGGGTGTCCGGAAATGCCGCACGGTCCCCCGCTCGGCCCAGTTGTGGATGGTCTTGAGGTCAACCTGGCAAAAACGAGCGACCTGGCTGGCCGTAAAGAGACCCGCCGCGTCGCTCTTCTTAGCGTCCGCCATTAGTTCCATGGGTTGTCGAGGTTCCCGGCTCGGGCGTTACCGTGGCTCTTCGCTCACGAACCGACCGTCGCGGAGCACGAAGCGCGACGGGCCGGTGACGCGCCGCTCGGCCACCGGGTGCGCTGGATCGCCGGGGAGGGCCAGAAAGGGCAGACCCTCGTCGTTGGCGGGCACGAAGTGCGGACACACCGGGAGCAGAGATTGGGTCAACGCCACTCGCTGGGCTTCGGTGTAGGTCGTCACGTCGAGCAGTAGTTCCAGGCATCGCACCGTGGGTGGGGCGAGAAAAAGCTCGCCGCGGCTCCACCGTTCCAGCAGTCGCCCGGGCCTCTCCCAAAAGCTCGTAATTGTTTCATGATTGTCGTGCTTGCCCGTTTGTCCCGGGGGAAGCGCGGTAAGATAGAAGACGGCGTCGAAGCGGCGCGACTCCGCCTCGGGGGTCACCCAGCGGCCAAAGGGGATCAGGGCGCCGAGGTCGAGCCGCAGCGAACGGGCTTGCAAAAGCTCCCGCAGCGGGCGCGACAGGTCGGCGCGGAGGGCGGCGATTTGGGCGTCGTCGACCTCCGTCGTGAAGGGGCAAATGCCGCCTTCTTCGAGGGTTTCGCGGCAAGCCGCGATGGCGAAGGCCCGCCCCAGCCCGGCATCGGCCGTGAATTCCGCTGTGCGTTGCGGCGGGTCGCTGCTTTGGGTGGTCCACGCGGGATCCATGTCGGCGGCGTCCACCTTTCCCCCCGGAAAAACCACCGCGCCGCCCAGGAAGCCCGACTTTTGATGCCTCCTCACGCAAAAAATCTCGATTTTGCCCTCGTTTTCTCGCAGAACCAGCACAGAAGCTGCGGGTTTGGGGGCGGGCGGCGTACGGGTCGGATCGAAGTCGAGGGACATGGGCGCCCTTCGCCCGTGGGGACCAGCGCGTCAACGCGCCCTTGACCCCCGCAATCCGTGAAGCGAATACGTTCCCGCGATGACAGCCTCCGACAGCAGCTCCGGTCCGTCGCGATTCGACAGCACGATGGCTCAGGTAGCCCCCGAGGACGCGATCGTCCGGGCCGAGGCTCTGCTGAGCCGAACGCTGTTCGCCGGGCCCGGTTGGTCCGGCCAAGATGGAGACGCAGCGATCAAGCGTGAGCCGTCGGCGAACGACGCGGTGTTGGCGGCCGCCGCGCTGGCGTCGCGGGGCGAACGGGCGGCCGTGTTGCTGCGCGCGAGCGAGGTTCGCGGCGCCCTCGATGCTCTCGATCGGGCGGCGGCTTCGCGTTCACCCCTCGTCGTGCACGTGCAGGTCTCGGTGTCGGAGGCCGAGCCGAGCCGCGATGTTCCGACCGTGTTGCTTGGAGGACGCGCGGGCGTCGTCATGACGAGCTCGGCGCAAGAGGCGGTGGACACCACGCTCGCGCTGCGGCGCGCGGCCGAAGACAGCGAGTCAACCTTCATCCATGTCAGCGACGCCCTCCCGTCTGCGGGCTCCGTCTCCCTCTTCGCTCGCGATGCGGCAGCCCGCTTCTTGGACGGGGAGCGGCGTGTGCCGCGCGCGCCAGGCGCCGTGCTCGCGGCGAACGATCCACGGCAGAGCGCGGCCCATCGTCGTGCGGACCGGAGCTTCGCGGGTCGCGTGCCTTTCGCGCTCGCCTCCGCGTTGCGCGAAGCGGGGGAGCTGCTGGGCCGACCGATGGGGCCCTTCGAGCGCGTCGACACGCAGGACGCCGACGAGCTGATCGTCGCCGTGGGTGCGGCGACCCCGGCCGTTCGGCTCGCGATCCCCGTGTTTCGGCGCGAGGGACGGCGGGTCGGGGGCGTGCTCGTGCGCTCGCTTCAGCCGTTTTTCCGCGCGGATCTGGTCAAAACTGCGTCCCGCGCCCGGGCCATCGTGGTGATGGAGCCCTACGACTCGCCGCTCGTCGGCGCTGGCCCGGTGGCCACCGCGCTCAAGGCGGCGTTCGCCGACGCCCTCACGTGGGCCCCCGGCTATCCCGGCGTGGGGCGCGTTCCCCCCGTGGTTTCCGCGCTATTTGCGACCCTCGACGGGCCCGTCTCCGAAGACCAAGTCCGGGCCGCCCTTGACGAAATCGCGGCCGGCGAGCGGGCCCGCCGCCTCGTGGTTTTTGGAAGCGACGAAGGGTAGGGCCGGCGCTTTTCGCTTGCCCTCGCGCCTTCTCTCCCGAGGTGCGAGTTGCCTGCCCGCCTGATTCTGGTTATGTGGTGCGGCCCCTTGGAGGGGTACATCCGTGTCTGAGCATTTTTCGTTTTTTCAACAGCAGAATCAGGCCGCTGGTCGAACAGGAGACGCTCCCGCGGCTCCCGCCACGCAGACCGCGACCCAGGCGCCGAGCGCTCCCGATCCCGCTGCCGCAGCCCCGAAGGGCGCCTTCGACCCGACGATGATCATCCTGCTGCTGATGCCCATCGCGCTCGTCTTCTTCATGACGCGAAGTCAAACGAAGAAGCAAAAAGAGCTCGAATCAAGCCTCAAAGTGGGTGACAAGGTCATCACCCGGGCGGGCATGTTGGGCAAGGTCGTCGATCTCGGTGAGCGCTACGTGAAGCTCGAAATAGCGCCCGGCGTGAACATTCAGGTGGTGCGCTCGGGCATCGAGGGCCGCGAGGCCGACGTCGCCGCGAAAGATGCGGCGAAGGACGGCTCGAAAGACGCTGCCAAAGACAAGCCAGCCGAAAAGGGCCAGGAAAAGAAGGCCTAGCTCGCTAGCTCTCCGCCCATTGCGTTTGCCTCTGCTCTCCTTCGGCTCCCCTTCGGCGCCGGCGTAACAACCATGATCCAGAACGTTCTTCAATTCGGTTTCGCAGGGTTGGCTGCCATCTGTGTCCTCGCCGCGTGGCTCGCGAAGGGGCGCCGCGGCGTGTTCGCGTGGGCCGCGCTAGCCGCGGGCTGCGCGGGCATTGGCGCGCACTACCTGGTGTTTTGGGCGGTGATCGTCTTCGGGCTCATGACGCTGTGGGCGTTGTTCTGCACGCTCAACACGCTCGACATGGGGTGGCGGCTGCGAGCAGGCTTCACGATTGCCCTGTTTTTCGGGGCGATTCTCTCGATCTATCCGACGTACCACGACGAGCGTTACGGCAAGATCGTCGACGACGTGCCTTCGGATGAGCGCTCGGCGCTCGAAGAGAAGGCGATCCGCGGTGACCTCGGCTGGAACCGCTACCTGCTCTCGAACATCCCCTTCCGCCTCGTGCGTGGTCTCGATCTGAAGGGCGGCCTGCGGCTCGTCTACACGGTCGACGTCGACGAGGCCATCAAAGACAAGCGCGATCACTACTACGACGAGCTTCGTGCGGCGCTCACGCGCAAGCTTGGCTTCGTGCAGGGCGACGACAAGGAGCGGGCGCCGACGATCGCCGAAATGCAGCGCTTGTCCGAGAAGCTCCGGGTCGAGAAGCCCCGCGAGGCGGCCTCGACGATCCGCGTCATCTTCAACGACGCCGCCGACGCGTCGAACCTCGACGACGCGCTGCTCACGCGGTTCTCGGGCGAAATGAGCGTGCAACGCTCGGCCGATCGCAAGGAGGCCACGCTGCGCATCAAGAGCGAGGTCGAGACCTCGATCCGCGAGCGCGCGGTCACGCAAGCGAAGGAGACCGTGCTTCGCCGCGTCGACAGCCTCGGCCTCAAAGAGGCCAGCGTCACCGTGCGCGACGAGGACATCATCATCGAGATCCCCGGCGACGACGAGGCCGCGTTCGCCGAAATCCGCTCGATTATCAGCCAAACGGCGCGCCTCGAGTTCAAGATGGTCGACGACGAGGTGGACTTCTTCGAGCCCCAAACGCGCGTGGCCGAAGAGAACCTGCCGAAGGGCCTGCGGCTCGAAGTCGAGAACGCGCCCGTCGGACCGGGCAAGACCAAGCCCTCACACTACGCCGTGTTGGTGCGCGGTGAGCACGAGACGATGACCGAGGCGAAGAAGCGCCTCGAAGAGTGGGTCGCCACGCTCAATGTGCCCGACGACCACGAAATCGGCCTCGAGAAGCGCATGGAGTATGACGAAGAGAAGGATGTGTATGACGACGTCGGTTGGCGCACGTACTACCTCTTCAGCAAGGCCGAGGTCACCGGCGACATGATCTCGGACGCCCGCGCCGAGCCCGATCAGAGCGATCGCGGCATGGGTGGCTGGCACGTCGCCTTCACGCTCACGCCGGTCGGCGCCGAGCGCTTCGAAGACGTCACCGAGAAGAGCCTCAAGCGGCGCTTCGCCATCGTGCTCGATAGCGCGGTCGAGAGCGCGCCCGTCATTCAGAGCAAGATCCCCGGCGGTCGCGGGCAAATCACGCTCGGCTCCGGCAGCGTCGACGATCAACTTCGGGACGCTCGCAAGCTCGAGCTCGTGCTGCGCTCGGGTGCTTTGCCGGCGCCCATCTCCCCCTCCAACGAGCAGCTCATCGGTCCGAGCTTGGGCCAAGACGCGATCAGTCAGGGGCTCAAGGGAGGCGCCGCCGGCGCGAGCCTCGTGCTCATCTTCATGGTCTTCTACTACAGCCGCGCGGGGCTTATCGCGGACCTCGCCGTGCTCTTCAACATGCTGCTCCAGGTCGCGATTTTGGCCATGTTTGGCGCGTCGCTCACGCTCCCTGGCATCGCCGGCCTGGTGCTCACCATCGGTATCGCGGTGGATGCGAACGTGCTCATCAATGAGCGCATCCGTGAAGAGCTACGTCACGGCAAGAGCCCGCGTGCCGCGGTCGACACGGGCTACGACAAGGCGTTCAGCGCCATCCTCGACGGCCATGTGACAACCTTCATCGCAGGCCTCATCCTCGCGCAGTACGGCACGGGCCCGATCAAGGGCTTCGCGGTCACGCTCATCGTCGGCATCGCGGTGAGCCTGTATACCGGCGTCGTCTGCACACGCCTCTTGTTCGATTACGCGGTCAAAGGCCGCAAAATCAAGACGCTCAACCTCGGCTGAGCCGAGCGCCAAGCCACCCAACGTCCCTCGTCGTCCCCCGGATTGTCTTCATGGAATTTCTCAAACCTGGTCGCGAATACGACTTCATGGGCAAGCGCTGGTACTTCATCGGCCTGAGCTTGTCTTTGCTGGTTATTTCCGCGTTGTCGTTTGTTTATCCGGGACCCAAGCTCGGCACCGATTTCAAGGGCGGCACCGAGGTCGAGCTGGCGTTCACCGCGCCGCTCAGCGCAGGCGATGTGCGCGCGGCGGTGGAGCGCATCGGCTTCGCGTCCCCGGACGTCGTGGCGGTGGCCGACGAGGCGAACCCCCATCGCTACCTGATCCGCGTGCAAGAGGTGACGGCCCTCTCCGATCAGCAGAAGGAGACGATCAACGCGCGGATGTGCTTCACCGAGAAGGTCGACGAGGCCGCGTGCCCCGCGAACGTTCGGCCCAACGAGGTGAAGTTCAGCCCGGGCGGCGACAAGATCACGGCGCGCTACGAGGTCGAGCCCGACCTCGCCGCGATCGCGAAGCAGCTCGACGGTATCCCGGGCGTCGCGCTCCGCGTGGGCGCCGGCCCCAACCCGCTGCTCGTCAGCGCCCGTGACAACAAAGTCGACATTCAGCTCAAGTCGCGCGGCGATCAACTGATCGACGGCCTGCGCGCCGACCTCGGCGCCGACAAGGTTCCGGCCGCGGCCATGCGCGTCGAGTGGATTGGGCCCAAGGCTGGGGCCCAGCTGCGCGATGCTGCGATGACCAGCGTCGGCATCGCGATCGTTCTCATCATGCTCTACATCGCGGTGCGCTTCGACGTGCGCTTCGCGCCGGGGGGTATCGTCGCCCTCATCCACGACGTCGGCATCGCGCTCGGCGCCATGGTGCTCACCGGCCGCGAGATCACGATCTCGACAGTCGCTGCCATGCTCACGATCGTCGGCTACTCGATCACCGACACCGTCGTCGTGTACGACCGCATCCGTGAAAACCTCGGCAAACACCGGGGAATGAGCTTCGCGCAGGTGATCAACGTGTCCATCTCCGAGATGTTCGGCCGCACGATCATCGCGTCAGGCACGACGTTCCTCTCGATGTGCTGCTTCCTTTACTGGGGCACCGGCGTCATCAAAGACTTCGCCTTCGCGCTCATCATCGGCATCGTCGTCGGCACCTACTCTTCGATCTACGTCGCTGCGCCCATCACCGAGTGGATCGATCGGCGCTTCCTCGGCGCGACCTACTCGACGAAGAAGAAGATCTCGCGCGCTCGTGTTCAGAAGCGCGCGGACGCCGTGGTCTAGGCGCTCCTCCGCGCGACTCCATGCCTTCGCCCTTGGCCCTGTCGCCTCGCCCCCTCGCGGATCCCGGCGAGGCTGCGGAGCAGGCGCGCGGGCTCGCGCGCTCGTTGTCGATTACGACGACCCTCGCGGACATTCTGCACCGTCGTGGTCACGCAGACGACGAGGCGACCCGCCGCTTTCTCGACCCCAAGCTCTCGCAAATCACGAAGCCCGACGGCATGGTCGATCGGGAAGCCGCCGCGGACCGCATCGTGCACGCCATCCGTGCCCACGAGCGCATCGCGGTGTTCGGCGACTACGACTGCGACGGCATCACGGCCACCGCGATTTTGACCGACGGTTTGCGCGCCCTCGGTGGCGAGGTCGTGCCGCTGCTCGCTACGCGAACCGAGGGCGCGTACGGCTTTTCGTGGCCCGCGTACGAGCGCGTGCGCGCGACCAGCGCGACCCTGCTCATCACGTGCGATTGCGGTTCGAGCGATCACCCACGGGTCCATGCGGCGGTGAAGGCCGGCGTCGACGTGATCGTCATCGACCACCATTTGGTGCCCAAAGAACCGCTGCCCGCGCTCGCGTTTTTGAACCCACATCGCCCCGATTGCGGCTTCCCGTACAAGGGCCTCGCGTCGTGCGGCCTGGCTATGTCGATCCTCGCGGCGGTGCGCAAGACCCTGAGCTCGGCGCTCGATGTGCGTCGCTACCTCGACCTCGTGGCGATCGGGACCATCGCCGACGTCGCGCCCCTCTCGGGGGACAACCGGGCCCTCGTGCGCGCCGGGCTCCGCGTCCTTGCGACGTCGCCGCGGCCCGGCCTCGCGGCCCTGGCCGAGCTCGCCAAGGTCGGGCCGCAGGCCTTCGTTTACGCCGACGAAATCGCCTACCGCATCGCGCCGCGCCTCAACGCGCCCGGGCGCATCGGCCAACCCGACGACAGTCTGGCGCTGCTGCTCGAGAGCGACGACGTCCGCGCGCGGGCCCTCGCCGCCACGGTGGAACAAGCGCAAAACGAGCGCCGATCGGTGCAAGAAGGGATGTTGAACGAGGCCCTCGCGATGATCAGCGACGCGCGCTTCGACGAGCAACCGGCGATCGTGCTCGGCGCGCCTGGCTGGCACCCGGGCGTGGTGGGGATCGTCGCCGGGCGCATCGCCTCCCAATACGCCAAGCCCACGATCGTGGTCGGCATCGAGGGCGTCGAAGGGCGGGGCTCGGTGCGCGGTCCCTCGGGCTTTCCGCTGTACGACGCGCTCGTGCGCTGTCGACACACGCTCGAAGGTTTTGGTGGGCACCAGGCCGCCGCCGGCCTGCACGTGCGCGCCGATCGCCTCGACGCGCTCCGCGACGCGTTTTGCGAGGCGTGCTTGGCCCTCGATGCGCCGTCGTTCAAGGGCGGGGAGGGAAGCGCGGACGTGCGCTTGTTCGAGGGCGATCACGCGGCCGACGTCGCGGACGACCTCGTGATGTTGGAGCCGTGTGGCGAGGGAAACCGCGCGCCTTTGTTGCTCATCAAGGGCGCTCATGTCTCGGACACGCGGGTCTTCAAAGGACACTTGCGCCTCGACTTGCTGAGCGCCGGCCGGCCCATCGGGGCCTTCGGCTTCGACATGGGCGACCTCGTCGAAACCGTTGCAGGTCAAACGATTGACATCACCGGACGCCTGCGCCGCGACACCTACCGCGGTGGCGACGCTGTGGATCTGCGCATCGAGAACGTCGCCGTCATTGGGCGTCGATGATCTGCACCTCGTGAGGCATCGAGAGCGCCTCTTCGAGCGGGCCGGGCGAAAAGTCGAAGCGTTTCTGCGAGAGCTTTCGCACGGGCGAAATGATGCGCAAGCGCACGTGTGAGGGGACGCCCGGGCGGCGCTCGTCGTGGAACAAGGTCGGCGCGACGACGCCGCCCGTGTACGGCGTGACGAGCGTGATGTCGTCGGCGCCGCGCGCCACGAGCTCGCGCAGGAGCGTGTTGTCGCTCGCGCCGCCGTCGATGTGCACCTCGCCATCGACACGCGGCAAACGCGCATAAACCACGGGGATATAGCAGCTTGCGATGATCACCTCGTGCATCGATTGACGCACGCGGTTCGAGTGCACGACGAGCGCGTCGGCCACGGCTTCGGGGCGGCGATGGCGCGCCATGGACAGCGCGCTCTTTGCGAAGCGCCCGGCGTGCGTCGTGGCCACGAGCAGCTCGGCGCGCGTGTCGCGCAGCTCGTGCTCGGGGAGAAAGCGGGTGAGCGCGTCGCGCAGGATCGCGCTCATGCCAAACGGGCTCTTTTCCTGGGAAATCCAGCGTTTGGAGAAGACCGGCGTGCTCATGAACGAGCGCCACATCGTGGGCCCTTCGAGGGCCTTGCCCGACACGGTCACCGCCGCGCAGATCGACCCGGACGACGCGCCCGCGACCAAGTCAAACTGCTCGCCTGCTTCGGTGAGCCTCTTCATCACGGCAAATTGAAATGCACCGCGACAACCACACCCCGGCAAGCTCAGCGCTCGTAGGCCCATCGAACGGCGTTATTAGCAAAAACCAACACCCTTCGTCAGCTTCGCGTGGCGGCTAGGGGCCCGCTGCGCTAAGCGCGAGGTCGTGTCGGGCCCCCTGATCCCCTACGTGACCCTGCCGGAAATCCCTCTCGATTTCCTGCTTCAGGTCCCGCTCATCGAGGGCCTCTTCGATCCAGCGCACCCGCCGTCGATCAAGCCCTTCGGCACCCTCGTCGCCATCGGCGTCTACGTGGGCTCGGTCGTCGCGGTTCGACACGCCAAAGAGCGTGGCCTCGACGTCAAGAAGATGAACGACTTCATCTTCTGGGTGGTGGCCATGGGGTTTGTCTGCGGCCACGTCCTCGACGCCATTTTTTATCACCCCGAGGTCGTGCGTCGCGACCCGACCTACTTGCTCAAGCTCTGGGACGGCCTGTCGAGCTTCGGTGGATTCACCGGCGCCATCGTGGGCGCGAGCATCTGGAAGTACATCCACAAGGTCTCCATCTTTCGTTACACCGACCTCGTATCGAGCGCGTTTCCCCTGGCGTGGTGCTTCGGTCGCGCGGGTTGCTCCGTCGCACACGATCACCCCGGCAACTTCTCCGACGCCTGGTACGCGGTTCAATATCCACTGGGGCACGGCTTCGTCGGGCGCTACGACCTCGGCCTCTACGAGCTGCTGCTCACGATCCCGCTCGCGATAGCCTTCGCGGTCCTCTGGCGTAAGCCGAGAAATTACGGCTTTTTTACCGGGGTCATGTGCACGGCCTACGCGCCCGTGCGCTTCTTCCTCGACTTCTTGCGCGCCCCCGATGACGGCGTGATGGCCCAGGCCGATCCGCGCTACGCGGGCCTGACGCCCGCACAGTGGGCCGCCTTTGGGCTGTTCGGCCTCGGCGTGTATGCGCTGCGCCTCTCGCGCTTGCCCCAAAACGCCTATGGCTCGCCCGATCCCGATGCGCCCGAGGCCGAAGGTGGCGACGACGAGGACGAAAATGCTCCGAAAGCCGAAGCCGCCCCCGAAGCAAGTGAAGCCGCACCCGCTCCTACGGCCGACGCGGTGATCGACGAGGCCGAGCCGAAGCCCGCGCCAGGCGCATGAGCGCGCGGCGCTAGGCGACCGCGTCGAGCGCGACGTGCGGGTTCGCGAGCGCGTTCGGCATCCACGCGCGGGGAGCGCTTCGAATGTCGTGCCGCTCGACGAACTTCGTGAACATGTCGAACTCTTCGAGGCCCGGAAGCTCGCGCACGCGCGCCTCGATTTGCCGCACGAAAGGCCCGTCGCGACCATCGAAGAGAAAACGAATGGCATGCAGCACCTCGCTCTTCGGGCACATGCCATCGCCGACGGGCGTCCAGCCGAGCTTCAGCGCGCCGCGAACCACCTTGCGTGTGGCCTCCGACTCGGCCAAGCGACGCCGCGCCTGACTCGCGTAAAAAGCAAAATGCCGGAGCTCTTGCTTCATGATGCGCTGGCAAATCAGCGTGAGGATCGGGTGATTGATGCGCTGGATGAGCTGGGTGTACGCCGTGTACGTCGTAAACTCTTGGATCGTGCCCCAGACCATGTGAACGGCCGGCCATTGCGCCGCAAATACCGCCCCGAGCACGCGTTGACCGAGCTCGTCGATGCGCTCGCCGACACCCCGATTGGAGAAGCTCGCGGACCGGTAAGATGCCTCGGGGGGCGCGCCGTAGGCCTCCATGAAGCGTCGAAAGGCGCGACCGTGGAACTCTTCTTCGTACACCCACGCGCTCACGAAAGGCGCGAAATCGGGCTCTTCGATCACGCTCCGCGTGGTCATCAAGGTTTTCGCGTAGAAGAACGTGGACGACTCGGTGATCAAGAAATAGCGCAGCGTGCGCAGGGCTTCCTCGGTGAGCTTGTGCCGTGGAACCTCGCTCCAATCGATGTCGGACAGGTCGAGCTTGTTCGATGCGTCCATGAACCGCTCAATGTTGAACCGCTCCGCCATGGTCCTTGCCCTTGGTGCCCTGGTAGGGCCTAGCTTCCGTAGAGGCCGCGTTTCCTATCACGATTCGTCGCGGGATCGCCGCCTATACGCACGATAGAGGCCGCCGGACGCTCGGAGCGGTGTCCGAAAACCGACAGCTCACGGAAGACCGTACGAACCCGCCTTCGCGGTCCCTTGACGCGCGAAACCACCCAGATATCGTAGAAACCACAAGGGCGGCTCGGCCATTTTCCCCGAGCCATCACGACGCATGCGGTTCAACGCTGCGTTATTTCGTTGTCGAACGAAAGCCGGAAGTGAAATTCGTGTTGATCGATAGGTTGGTCGATGGTTGAGGATCGAAAGTTGTTCGTCGCAGGGCTCCCGGACTCCGTGAGCGAAGATGTCCTGCGTCAGTTGTTCGAAGCCACGGGAGGGGACGTGGTCGAGGTCAGCCTGCCCAAGGACCGGGCGACCGGACGTCCGCGGGGCTTCGGCTTCGTGACGATGGCGACGTCGGAGCAAGCGGCGTCCGCACGGCAGTCCCTTGATGGGTCGTTTCAGGGAGGCAAGAGCATCTCGGTGCGACCCTTCCAGGCCGAGCCCCCGCGGAGGGACGCTCGTTCGGGGCCGCCCGGCATGGGAGGCCCGATGGGCGGGCCCGGCGGCGGCTCGGGTGGCGGCCGCGATTTTGGCCCCCCTGGCGGCGGCATGGGCGCCCCCGATCGCACGCTTTACGTGGGCAATCTGCCCTACGACGCAACCATCGAAGAGGTCGAGTCGATGATCGGCGCAAGCGGGGCAGGGCCCGTCGTCCGAGTTCATTTGCCCATGGACCCCGACGGTCGCAAGCGCGGCTTCGGCTTCGTCACGATGGCAAGCGCCGAGTTTGCGAAAGAAGCCATCGAAGCCCTACGTGGCCTCGAAG
>CAYLJT010000099.1:0-14648 GCA_964383995.1 uncultured Polyangiaceae bacterium | reverse complement strand
TGTGTAGGGTTTTGGGGGGGTTGGTCAGGGGGTCGAGCTGGCGGGGGTAAACCGCTCTCCTCCCCTTCGAGGTCCGCCCGTTCTTGCGTGGTCCCCCGCGCGTGGGAGTTGACCGTTTCGACGCCACGGCCCGCGGTGCGGCTCTGCGGTCCGACGTCGGCGGAGATCGGTATTGCCCGACGCGATGCTCTGCGCTAGCGTCGATACGCGGTTGGGAGAGCGAGCGTAGCTCGTTCGCGGCTTTGGCCCTCAGCCGCATTTTTTTTTGGGACACGCATGTACCTCTCCTACGTCGACGAATCCGGTGACACTGGCATCCGCGGTTCGCGGCACCTCCTGCTCGGCGCCGCGGTTCTGTTTGAAGGTCGGTGGTCTTACGCTCGCAACGACATCCAGGCGCTCCTGCAGCGGTACTTCCCGACAGCCCCGCGCCCTCGCGAGATCCATTGCACGGACGTCCGCGGCGGCAGGGATGACTTCGTGTTGCTTCCGCGCCCACAACGCCCCGCGCTCCTCGCCGACTTCTGTCAGGTTGCGACGAACATGCTCGACGTCGAGCTGCGAATGTTCACTGTCATCTACGACAAGGCGACGTGGCGCGGCCGAAATCCAGGCAAGACGGGCGACGATCTCTATCTGGAAGCTTTCGAAAACCTTGTCTCGCGCATCGATCTCTTCCTACGCCGGCGCCACGCTGAAGGCCGTCCATCGAAGACGGTCATGATCGTGGACCCACACTCCGCCAGCATGAGCGCTGCGTTGAAGCGGGCTCTTGGTACTTTCCAACAATCGGGAACGCGCTGGGACGCGTTGCACAACGTCGTCGAGACTGTGATGTTCTTGGACTCTCACGAATCACCCGGATTGCAGCTCGCCGACCTCTGCTCGTTCGCCGTGTGGCGCCTTGTCGAGTACAACGATGACACCCTCGTCAAACAGCTCTCCGCCGTCTTTGATCGCGAACCGCCGACATCGGGCGTGAACCCGGGCAAGTGGCATGGCGTGAAGTACTTCGGGAGCGACCCTACCGTGCTCGCTGCCGTGAGAAGTTGCTGGCCTTGATCGAGCAAGCGCCCGACGACAATTGCGGAGCGCCGTGCTGTCCGCGCGCACAAACCAATCACCGGCGAGCACGGTCGACGCCTCCGCCAAGACGTCACCAGAGGCGCACACCGCCACGGACAATGTCGACATCAATATCGGGCTCGCGGGACCGTCCGTTGACTTTGTTCGACCGGGTGCGATACCTTAAACCCTCGCGGAGGTTGCGGTGCCCGACATCGACCCGTTCGTACGATTCATCGCATCGACGCCCTTTCCTCCATTCCCGCTGGCCACTTCCCTCCTGCGGGCCACGCGATGATCTCGTCGCAGGAGCTTGGTCAGCGGCTCGCGGCGGCGCGCAAGCGCCAGAAGCTCACGCAGGCCGACCTTGCCGCCAAGCTTGGGGTCGCGCGAACGACCGTCGTCGCGATGGAGAAAGGCGAGCGGAGGCCGACTAGCGCGGAGCTTGTGCTAGCGGCGGAGAACCTGGGTCTCTCCCTGAATGAGCTGCTGCGCGAGCACGGCGTCATCGGCGACGTGGCGCCGCGCTTCCGCATGGGCCCGGTTGCTGGCCTCGACGCTAGCGAAAGCGTTCAGGCCGTCGAGCGCGTGCGAACAATGGCCATTCGCTACGTCGAGCTCGAACGGCTGCACGGCATCGAGCGAGGGGTGGGACGCCTTGGCGCCCTGGAGATGTACCGGGCCAGCGCCGCAAATGCCAAGGTCGATCCCCGTCTGTCGGGAAGAGAAGCCGCGCTCACGGTGCGCAGCGTGCTGGGCCTCGGCGACGCACCGGCACTGGGGCTCGACGAGCGTTTCGAGGTCGAGGCGGGCGTGCGGATCTTCTACCCGGAGCTCGGCCGATCCGTGGCGGGGCTTTTTCTGTGGAGCGACGACCTCGGGCCCTGTATCGCAGTGAATCGCAATCACCCCCATGTGCGGCGGAGGTGGTCGCTCGCCCACGAGCTGGGGCACTTTCTTCGTGATCGGGAGGCTGGCGACGTCCTCCCAGCCTCGGGTCACTTACGAAGCGATCCATCCGAGCTGTTCGCCGAGGCGTTCGCGGCGGAGTTCTTGTTGCCGCGGAATGGCATTGCAAAGCAAGTGGTGGACAGGCAACGAGCCAATGGCGGTCGTTTCACGCCGCCAGACATCGTGGCGCTCGCGCATGTCTATGAGGTCTCCTTCGAGGCGATGACGCGTAGGCTCGAAGAGCTGGGGGCCATTCCCAAGGGGACGTTCGAGCGCCTCCTCGCCCATAGATTCAGGCCGACGGAGGCCCAGGTGAAGCTCGGGCTCGAGAGACAACGGTCGAGCGCGGCCAAGCTGCCACAACGATATGTCACCCTCGCCCTCCAGGCCTACGCGGAAGAGCTCATCTCAGAGGGCGATCTTGCCGAGTACCTCGAAACCGATCGGGTCACGGCCCGCGGCATCTACCGCGCTGCGTGCCAGCAGCCGACGGGAGACGATGGCGATGTCCTAGAGCTGTCCTTGGACGAGGACCTCGTGCACTTTGGGGGAAATGCCGCGCAGTGAGCCGCCGTCTCGTGGTCGACGCGTGCGCGCTCCTCAACTTGCTCGCCACCGGAAGAGAGGTCGAGCTCGCAGTCGCTCTGGACGCCGTGCTCGTGTGCAGCGCCCAGGCCCATGCCGAGACTCTCTTCCTGTGTGGTCCGCCTGCGCCGGACGACGAGGAGCAGCAAGCTACCAGCATTCCAGTCGATCTCAGGCCGCTACGCGAGGCAGACCGCCTGTCCGTGCTTGTGCTCGCTGACGACATGGCCGATGCCCTCGTCCTTTGCGCGACGCACCTGCGCGACGCGGACGCCTCGGCAGTCGCGCTTGCCGCGACCATGGCCGTGCCGTTGGTGAGCGACGACGGCAGGGTACAGAAGGTGGCCCGCAAGCTCTACCCGGACCTAGTCGTGCTCTCAACGCTCCAACTCGTGCGAGAGGCCGCAGCGCGCGCGGGCATCGAGGGCGAGCCTCTGCGAAGGCTCGCGAGGGATTTGCACGAGCGGGGAAACTTCGATCCACCGCGGAGAGATCCAGAGCGATCTCGGTTCGAGGACCTGCTGGCCAGGGGGACGCTCCGTCGCTAACCAGGACCGCTTCTTCCCTGCTCCGTTGGAAATGACAGGCACCAGCATGGCGACAGCTTTGCCGTCGCGGGCCATGATGACCTCGTCGACTTCCCCCAACAGCACCGACAAGGCTCGCCTTCCCCCCGCTCGGGCGCTCGATCGCTTCACCGGTAGCGCGACGCTCAAAGACCGTACAAAAAGGCCTTCGTAGTCCGGGCCGTTGGTGGACTGCTCGCAACGAAAGCCTGCAAATACCGACGTGCACCCATGGACCGAACGGTCAGACCGCGTAAATGAAGGCAAACGCGCCGGGCGAAGCCCATGAAACGCCTTGGTTGATCGGCGTTTTTTGCGGGTCCGCGGGGTATGTGCTGCGGTACGGATTTCGCGAATCATCGGGGCCATCGGGAGGACCGTGGAGAGCCACAAGTCGAGTATTTGCGGCAAAAACCGTGATC
This sequence comes from uncultured Polyangiaceae bacterium, assembly GCA_964383995.1. Lineage (GTDB taxonomy): Bacteria > Myxococcota_A > Polyangia > Polyangiales > Polyangiaceae > CAYLJT01. The sequence goes on along the minus strand of CAYLJT010000099.1, from coordinate 11,059 downwards.
GGCAAGGCGACCCGGGGGCTGGCACGGGAGCCGCATTAGGGTCTTGCCAAGCAGCGCGGGACGGAGCGGACGAGCATTGGGGCTCGTCGAGCTTACCTCGCGGTGTGTTTCGAGGAGGCCGGAGGCCTGCTTTTTCTTGAAAGGTACAGAACGATGCCCCGCGCAAAGAAGGTTGTTGTTTCGCCCAACGCTACTCGCGTTGACTCTACCGTTTCAGCCATGCCAAACCGTCCGTCGGTGCCGCCGACGCCGCCCAACGCCAAGTTGGCCTATGACAGGGTGACAGCGGAGATGCTGCTGCTCAAAGACGAGGAGGTCGAGCCCATCAACCTTGACATCTCGCAAGCGGTTGCCCTCGCGCTCAGCGCCTTGCCTGGCATCCAGGCCTATGAAGCTGCCCTGGCCGCGCTCCCGGGCTTCGATATCCGTTACCTGAAGAAGCTCGAAACCTACGCGTTTGCCGCTTGGTACGCGCATATTCAGGCGCTTCCCGTGGTGACCCAGACGCAGCTCAAGGCCTACCTGGAAGAGGCGACCCCGTTGCGCAACGAGCTCGTTCTGGATGGTGAGGTGATGGTTCGCCGTGGCATCTTCAACGCCGAGGCCATGGCGTCGGTGCGCTCGGGTCACGGTCATGTGGACCTTGCCAACGACCTGACCGCCCTGTCTGCCATGTACGAGCGGGCCTGGGAGACCATTGCTGGACGCACCTTCATCACGCGAGCCCAGGTCGACCGCGCGGGCGTGCTCGGTCCCAAGTTGCTTGTTGCCCTCGGGGATCGTGCCTATTCGACGACGGAGAAGGAGAAGCCGGGGGCCAACCGCGCGCGGGCCTACACCCTCTTCAGCCGGGCCTACAACCAGGTGCGCCGAGCGGTCGCTTACCTGCGCTGGGACCAGGGTGACGCCGAGTCCATCACCCCGTCGCTCTACCGCACCCGCGCGAATCGACCGGCGTCCGGTCGCAACGGCGAGGACGAAGGCGTTCGCGAGAGCAACGGCAACGGCGTCAGTGACGGTGGTTCCACGATCATGCCTGCCCTGCCAGGCACGCCCGTGATTCCGCCGCCGGCCGCCTTGCCAGAGGTGAACGTGGCACCTCCCGGGTGATGGTGGTGGGTAGATGCGAAGGGCAGGAGGCCCTCCCTGGCTTTGGTCGGGGAGGGCCTTGTTTCGCTGAGCGTCCGCGAAGGAGTAGCCTCGTAGCTCCCATCGAGGAGCGGATCGACAACCCACCTGCCCTACCCTTCGAACGGCCCTCGCGCTCAACCCTTCCTTTGCGCAAGCCCCGTCGTCGGCGACTTACGGCGACATACCCAAAGCAGCAACACCGAAGGCAACAGCGCTGAATAGAGGTCGTCTTGTGCGTCCGCACCACGGACCGAACAACCACCCGCCGGGCTGACCGTGTCCGAGGCACCTGACCCGCTGGAAGTGCTCGCGTCCGTCGTCCCAGAGGCCGAGGCTGCCGTCGACACGACGTCAACGCTACCCCCAGAGCCGCCCATCCCACCAGCGCCCCCCTGCGCGCTACCGCCTCCCGCACCCCCGAATCCACCACTACCGCCCTCGCCGCCAGCACCACCCGTGCCCGGTGGATCAAAGCAATCGCCATAGTTGTCGCAGACACCGCTCACACCGCAGGGCGTGCCGGCAGGCTTGTTGGCTGCAAGGCAGTCGCCGGTGGTGGCATCGCAATAGGGTATCCGGCACTCGCCTTGGTCGGGGCAGACGGTGGGCGTCGCCATGCAAACGCCCGCAGCGCAGACATCGCCCGTCGTACAGAGGTCGCCATCATCGCAGCCGAATCCTGTGACTGGACTGCAGAATCCGTCTTGAGCCGCCCCCTCGGCGGCTTTGCAACTGTAGCAGGACGCTGTGCAGAGCGCGTCGCAGCACATGCCATCGACGCAATGACCGGACGCACATTGATTGTCCTTTGCGCAAGCGCCACCGTTTTCCGCTTGAAACGGGAGGAGTAGCTCGCAAGAGTTTAATGCATTGGGGGGATCATAGCCGCCGACGACGAGGACCCTTCCGTCCTGGAGAAGATTTGCACGGTGGTTGTTTCGTGCATGTAGCAAGGAGGGGCCCAGCGTCCATGTGTCGGTCATGACGTCATAGAGCTCGGTCGAGCTGTAGACGACGAAAGACCCCGTACCTCCACCGATCGAAAGAACCAGTCCGTCGGGGCCGAGCAACGCCGGGCACAGATTTCGTATGACATTTGTGGAGGCCAAGATGGTCCAAGAGTCATTTTGCGGGTCATACCGCTCCACACCGGTCCCTAGGGTACCACCCGGATAGACCACTGTTCCATCGAGCATCGGGACCGGGTCGGTGTACGCATGTCCATAGCTTCCGGAAGCGCGCGCGAGCCATACATCGGTGAGCGGCGAGTAAGCTTCGGTCGACGTGTCTCCCGTCCCCTCTGAAACGAAGACGTCTCCTGAAGGCAATAATGTCGCAAGGTGGCCTTGGCGACTCTTCAACATCGGCGAGGTCGGTACCCACGTGTCCGAAAGGGGATCGTAAATGTCTGCCCAAAATGGAGCATTGGCGTTCGCGGCTCCACCCGCCACGAGGACGCGGCCGTCAGGTAGGAGCGTTGCGGTATTTTCGATGCGACGATAAGCGGGCTGCGTGGTCATTTGCCAGGCGTCTAGGGCGGGATCGTAGACTTCGCTATCGATGCTAGGTTGATGCTCACCTCCCACAACCAGCGCTCGTCCGTCGTTCAGAATCGTCAAGGTGTGATAGTACCTGCCTACAGCCATGGAAGCAGCAAAGCTCCACGTATCGGTCATTGGGTCGAACAGCTCCGCCGTCGCAAGCTCATTGCCGACCGGATCGCTGATTCCACCCACCGCCAGCACCCGCCCGTCTTGCAAAAGCTCACTCCGGTGGTGCATCCGTGGCACGCCCATGTCCCCCGCCGCGACCCACACCGGATCCACCAGTAGCGGTGCTTCCGCTGCCTTGTCCAACACCACCCACAGCCTCTCCCCGCGCAGCTCCATCGCTACGTTCAGGTGCTCACCCTCCACCGTTAACGCTTCAGGTGCTGAGACCGTGATCCGCGCCTTGCCGGCGTCATCGTAGATGTCGATTGAGCGCCCGTGTTGCCTGGCTTCTCCACCCTTCCAGCGGTAGCTTGCCACATCGCGCACCGCCGAGCCGTGGGGGAGATACATCCACTGCTCCGCATAGCCGTCCCCCGCCTTCCAGATGGCCGTGCCCTGGTCCCGCGCGTAGGTCACTGTGTGCGCAGTCTCCTTTGCGTCCCCGCGTCGAGCATCGTCCCACACTTCCAACGTAAAGCCGTCGGGCGCCTGAAAACGAATCGCCGACACGGCGCTTTTGGGCACCTCAGTGAAGAGCCCCTTCTTCCAATCGGTTGGCGTCGGGCCCACGAAGAGGTCGCCCGCTAGGCTCGCCGTAAAGCCCGAAGCACGAGCGAAGAGCGGACGGGCCACACCGCCGAATTGCTCCGCCACCGCGGTTTCCAAGGCATCGCCGGTCGGCCCCGACGCCTCTACCCCAACCGCGTCGGGCGAACATGCGGCGGCCGCCGCGATGACCGATGCACAGCCCGCGGCGCGCAGGGCGCGGAAGAATGCGTGGTGGGGAGACGGCATCAAACCTTCCATGGGTGGGGACCGCGTGCGCTCAGTATGGCGCGTCTTGCTTCGAAGTGCACTTGCCGAGGGCGGCGCGCGAGACGAGTGATGGGGGCAAACCTTCCCGGCCTTTGTCGCGAGCTTCGACGCCACGCGCGGAGCCTGACGGTCCTTGCGCCTCTTGACCTACCACTGCTCCACGCGTGGCAGCTTTGCAATCAGCGCGCGGATAAATCCGTCAAAGGACGGCACCTTCTTTCGCACGCAGTCGCGGACCGCCCGGCCCGCCCACGCCACTTTCTGGAATACCAGGTCGCGCTCCAAGACCTTCTTTCGAAGCGCGCTGTCGACGCGTCCTCGATCGATACTGGGATCGCAGTCAGCCGCCGCCCGAATCAGGGTCTCGGCGTTCTCGGCCAGCAAGGTGATGTGGAGTCGGTCAGGAAGCGGGCAGAGCTTCCGAATTGCCGCTTCGACCTCCGCAGATCCAGAAGCCGCTGGTAGCCCAACGTGCCTTCGGATCTGATCGTCATCCAGGAGGAGAAAGAGCGTCTGATCGCCAATGAGAATCTGCTCGATGCGCTTGCAAGCCGCGAGTACCTTGTCGACACCCTTCATCGGACGACCATCGAGTTGCCGTTGGAGAGCAAATTCGGCCGAACCGCCGATGTTTTGTGGTGCGAGGTAGTCGTCCGCGACGCAACGAACCACCAGCTCGTGCGGGCCGAAGCCTTTTCGCGGGCCCGGCGCGTCTTCATAGAGGATAACCACGGTCGCGCTCACGTGACGTCGTGCCTCGTCAGGACGGATTGCGCGTGCCCAGCTCCCCGGATGTCACCTAGACCTCGGTAGTCGCGCAGCCATTCGGCAAGTCGCTCGGCATCGGGACGAACGAGCCGCGTGGCAAGCTCGTTGTCGATTTCGCACAGCACCACCGAGCGGGCAGGCTCCGACAAGCAGTCGAGGAGGCGGTCGGAGTGTGTGGCGATGAGCACCGGGCGCTTCTCGGCGATGGCCTCCAAGAAGCCGACCACGCGGGCGAGCAGCTCCGGGTGCAAGTGTACCTCTGGCTCGTCAAATGCCAGAAGACTCTGGTCGCTCGTTCGGTACAAGGCAACCCAACACAGGTAGGCGAGCATTCCATCGGACAGCGAAAATGCCGGGACCTGCTCATCGATCCCTCGGTACTTGAGGCGCAATGAGATGAATCCGCCCGAGGCATCGGGCCGCGTGTTGATAGACTCTATCTGTTGTCCGAGACCCATACGAACGAGCGCCATGGTCTCTTGCCAGTGGTTCTCTGAATAATCGTTCTTGAGCGCTTGAAAAACGTTGGCCAGGTTTGCCCCGAAGCGCTCCAACCCGTCTGCCTGCTCGATCACCGTGGGGTCCCGAAGATTCGACGAAAGCCCGCGCGAGCGCTGCGCCCAGCGCGCCGTGGCATCGAACGGAAACTGGACATCGATTCGCCGCAGGGCCTCCCTGACGGCTTGGATGGCATGGTTGCCCGAAACCCGTCCGAACAGGGTCAGTCCAAGGTAATCGCCCTCGACGTGGTGCTCCGTTTCCGTCCCGTCCTCGCCGCGTACGAAAACGTGCAGATGGGTATTGTGCCTTTCGCCCCTTGCCGGGCGCCGATCGAAGACCACTTCGGGCTTGCCCCCCACGTCGACCAGCGACTCAGACTCAACCGTCCCTTCGGGACCGAGCACGATGGAGTATTGGTAGTCCCGACTCGCGCTGGAAAGGCGGACACCAAGGGCCAATCGCCCCGCGCCGTGGCGCAGCAGCGCGCGTACGCCGCCATGCACCGTGGCCAGCTCCCTCGGAAAATCCTCGGACGCCGCGCGACGTAGGATCTCACAAGCTTCGAGGATGCTACTCTTGCCGCTACCGTTATCGCCGATGAGCACCGTCAGACCGTCCAGCGGCAGTCGAACATCCGCGAGCGTGCGGAGGCCCGCGATCCTGAGCTCACGAACGCGCAGATTTGACGCCGTTTCCTGGGGTTCGTCCGTCATTGCGCGACCATAGCACCATTCGCGGCTCGTGTGCGGATTGGCTGCGGCTGGCTGTTTCATCGTTCGTTACGTGCTCCGGCTCGGCAGCCCCTTCGCTTCCAGCGGGCGCCGGGCTTGTACCTGGCGAGATCCCCAAAGCAGCAACACCGAAGCCAACAGCGCTGAATAGAGGTCGTCTTGTGCGTCCGCACCACGGACCGAACAACCACCCGCCGGGCTGACCGTGTCCGAGGCACCTGACCCGCTGGAAGTGCTCGCGTCCGTCGTCCCAGAGGCCGAGGCTGCCGTCGACACGACGTCAACGCTACCCCCAGAGCCGCCCATCCCACCAGCGCCCCCCTGCGCGCTACCGCCTCCCGCACCCCCGAATCCACCACTACCGCCCTCGCCGCCAGCACCACCCGTGCCCGGTGGATCAAAGCAATCGCCATAGTTGTCGCAGACACCGCTCACACCGCAGGGCGTGCCGGCAGGCTTGTTGGCTGCAAGGCAGTCGCCGGTGGTGGCATCGCAATAGGGTATCCGGCACTCGCCTTGGTCGGGGCAGACGGTGGGCGTCGCCATGCAAACGCCCGCAGCGCAGACATCGCCCGTCGTACAGAGGTCGCCATCATCGCAGCCGAATCCTGTGACTGGACTGCAGAATCCGTCTTGAGCCGCCCCCTCGGCGGCTTTGCAACTGTAGCAGGACGCTGTGCAGAGCGCGTCGCAGCACATGCCATCGACACAATGACTCGATGCACACTGGTTGTTCTTACGGCAACGAGGAGCCTGTCTCGGCTGCATGGCCGCGCTCGATGGCATGGATGAGGGCCTCGTGACGTCGTGGGATCCTACCCACGCACCTTAAGATACACCCTGGATCCGAGGGCTTTTGCGAGACAGACGCGACCTCACAGGCTCACGGCCCAAGCCGATCCGCGATGGCCCTCGCGACCGCGGCGTGCCCCTGTGGAGCCAAGTCACCATCTCCTTCCAAGAACGCGCCCGGGCCCGCCTCCACGAGCGCCGCTGACGCATCGAGCCCCAGGGCGCCAATCGCCTCCGCCGAGCTCACCAGATCGGCGAGCAGTCTCGTGGTCGACGCGACATCCCGCGCGTCGCCTTCATGTCCAGGTGCTTCCGCGGAGACCTGGAGGCGCGTGGGCAGAGCCACGACGAGCAGACGGGCGCCGTGCTCGTCGCACGTGGCCTTCACCTCCTTCAGGAGCGGCGCTAGCGGTGACCAGGACACGACCTTTGGCAAGGGCGCCGCGCGCAACACCTCGAGCCGTGCGCGCAGGCGGTTCCGCTCTTCGAACGCGCGAACGAGAGGGTGCGCTCGCCCTTTTTTGACCTCGTCCATCATCCCGGGGTTGCGCGTGAACCCGCCTGTGTAGCCCGCCTTTACCCACGCTTCAGGGCGATTGCTGTCACCGCGCCAGGTCCCCTCATCGACCTCTGCCGCTATCTCGGCGAACACGCGAATGCGGGTCTCCATCTCCTCGCGCACGCGAGTCGCGTTCACCACGCGCTTCTCCACCCTTGGATGGCGGTAGCGAAGCTCGCCGGCCTGGGCCTTGAGCTCCAACGCTTGTACCTCGATCTCGACGTCACCAGGCTGCTCGCGGGACCGCCGGTACACTTCATCCAACATGCCGGAAAGAAGCGCTCTGTCGGGCGCACCAGGCGGAGAAAACGCGCGGATGGCCTGGCTCTCCAGCTCGCTCTCGGCGGCTAGGAGGCTCGCCTCGGCCTCGCTCGTCGCCCGGTCGCGGTCGTCGCGCAGCGTCGTTTCCTCTTTCGCCGCGCGGGCCCGGTCCTCGTCCGCGGTACGGGCGTCGAGCAAGAGCTCCGCGGCAGCGGCCTCGGACGACAGACCTCGCTCGCTCATCGTGGGCTCGTTCGGGTGGAAATACGCTTGCAGCGCGAACGCGAGGTGCGATCGATGAAGCAAGATCTCACCCGCCGGAAGCCCAGAGAAGGCTCCTGGAGGCGTCTTCGTCTCGACGGACCAACCTCCCCACGCCGTGTGGCGTTCCCTGTTGGAGTGACGCGCTTCGAAGAGGTCGTCGGCGAAGTTGACCACGTACACGACCGTGACGGCGCGCCGCGCAGCGAGCCGCTCTCGCACGACCGCGTTGTATTCGACGGGGCCGTAGGTAGGCACTCCAGCGTTGATGACCCGAGGCGCATGGGGGAGCAGGCGCGCCAGGTCCTCGCTCATCGTCTCACTCTCTTCTACCCCAAGGCCGAAGACTTGCGAGTCGCCGACCAGCAGGATCTCGCCCTCACTGGGAGGCGGCAGGTCGGGGCCGCGCGTGCCTTCTCGGCTGATCCGGACCTGCGTGACGGACCTAGCGTCGTCGTGCGTCGCGAGCCGTTGCGAAGCGCCCGCTCGGAGTCGGACTCCCAGGTTGGCGTCGCTCTCGTAGACGTGAAGGTGAGGGAACGCGTCGCGGTCAACGAGGCACGATCCAACCTCCGCGACGCCTAGGATCAAAGTGGTACCGGCCGCCGCCCGCAGCGCGCGGCGGACCACCCTCCAAAGACCCCGCGAGGCTCGCAACACACCGTTCTCCCGTCGCCGTGTTTGGATGGTGCACCGCAACGCGCAAGAAAATCAATCACCACCTGCGCATTTCGGCACGCGTATTTCGCGACGCGCGACCCGAATAGCGGTGAACGAGTCGTCACCAACATCCATCGCGACCAGGACACTAGCTGCGCCTGTATGGCAGACGCGCCATGCGGGCTCTTCCATTACCCAGGCTCGTGCCAGGAGCCTGCGGAGGACGAGCTGAACGTGACTTGCCGTGCTGGACCGGAAGGTTGCAACTGACCAGCAGGCTGCACATACCCCCACACCACGTCAGTCGCCGTCCAGCAGCTCGGCGGGCGCAAACAGACGCACTGCTTGCGATTTGCCGCGCATGCTCATCGGGCGTAGCTCGACGAGCGACGCCTGATAGGCCGTGGCGGCGTTGTACGTCGCTTCGCTCACCAGGATGGGAGTGCGCAGCTCTTTGGTCAGGCCCTCGACGCGCGACGCGGTGTTCACGGCGTCTCCCACCAGCGTGTACTCGAGGCGGTGCTCCGGTGAGCCGATGTCGCCCAACACGGCCTCTCCAGTGTTGATGCCGATGCCCAAACGAATGGGCGAAAGGCCTCGCGCCTCGCGCTCGGTGTTCATGACACGCAGCTCGGCCTTCATGGCTAGGGCACAGTCGATGGCATGCTCGGCGTGCTGCGGGTCTTTGAGGGGCGCGCCGAAGTAGGCCAAGAGGCCATCGCCCAGGAATTTGTCCAGAGTGCCCCCGTGGCGAAAGACCTCTTTTACCATGCGCGAATGGTGCTCGTTCAAGAGCTCTACCACCTGCTCGGGCCGCATCCTTTCGGACAAGGCTGTAAAGTCGCGAATGTCACTGAAGAGGATGGTGACCATGCGCGTCTCGGGGCCGCTCTTCTCTTCGCCGCGCTCGGTGAGAATGTGGGCTACCGCCGGTGAGAAATAGCGACCCAGCCGCTCGCGCCGGGCCATCTCGTCGTTGACCCTTCCGACCAGCGCGCGCACCCGCTTGACGAGGTGCGCCGAAGCCAACGAGGACAGGCCCAGTACAATGGCCGACGCGACCCAGGCGCCCGGCGTCACGCCGGCCTGGTATTGGAGCGCGATTTCGAACACCGTGGAGAGCGCCGCCGCGATCAGCACCTGGCGCGCGCTGAGCGACAGCGCGGCGAGCAGCACCAGGAACACGAAGATTCCCAGGGCAAAACCTGCCATCCCCGAGGGCGAATGGGACACCGGCATGGCCAGCGCCTGGAGCAACCAAACCACGGGCACATCGCCGAAGGCCACCACCACGCCCGCCGACTGCGCGAAGCGAGGCCACCTCAGGCCCGCAAAATAGACACCCAGGGCGATGGGTAGGTAGGCGCCAAAGACAGCGACGTTGGGAGCCCAATCGTCTTGTCCGGCGAACTTCCAGAGCACGGCGGACAGCAACAGCACCGCGGCCACGCCGGCAATCCGCACCTGGCCGAGCTTGTGCGCCATGGCGGCGCGGTGGGCGGCAAGGGTGCGATCGAGGGCCTCTTGATCGATCGGGCGCTCGGAAGCTTCCAGGGCGTTTTGCGCGGGTGCTCGCGAGCGCTCGCCGTTCATCGGGCCGCGTCGGCGGAGGAGACACCCTGTTTGGCGTCGAGGCGCGCGTTGAGCACGCCGAGGCGCACGTCGACCTCTTGCCGGTCGTCGACGTCGAGGGCCTCGGAGGCCCGATGGATCATCTGGGCGTGGCGCCTTACTTCGACCAGGTGGCTCGGGTGGTTGCTGATGTCTGCGACATCGGCGAGCGTGCGGATGATGCGGAGCAGCACGGCGACGTCACCCTTACCGTATTGACGAATCTGGTTGATGGCAAGATCGAGGAGCCTGCCGAAGCCCGCGGGTGGCATCACCAGGTGCACCTTGCCAGTGGCCGGATCGCAGCGCACCACGTCGGCGTCTCCCCTACGCGCCGCCCTACCCAACAAACGACACAGGTGATCGATGCAGGTGACCGCGGTGCTCGGATCGTTGACCGCTGGGGAGATGGCCTTGAGCGCGATGTCCACGATTTGTCTCAGACCAAGCTCGATGTCGTCTTGCATGGTGCGCACGGGACCGATGTCGAAGGTCTTGAAGATCTCGTCCCGCGTGGCCGCGTCGAGGGGGCCATCGGCGACCACCAACAGGCCGTGGTCGGGCACGAATTGCCCTGTAGCGCGCACCAGGTGGACGGTCAGACCCTTGAGCCTCGCGAGCTCCGTCAGCTCTTCGAGCGCGATGAGCTGGATGTAGCCGGACGCCTTGGAGCGAACCACGTTGTCGCTCGTCTCGGCGGGGCGTGGGGGTACCTCGACGGGCTTGGCAGACGTCGCGGGCAGGAGGCCATCCATGATGACCTCGGTCTCGGCGGCGATGCTGTCCACGATGTAGTTGGCCTGCATGGCCTGCGTCATGTGGTGCACGAAAAACAGCAGCGACCCCAGGCAAGATAGGGCGAACACGATGGCCAGAAACACGCTGACCGTGGGGACGAAGGGATCGGGAAGGACGCGGGCGGAGCGCAGCACCAAGAGGCAGTAGGTGAAGGTGCCGATGAACAGCCCGAGCACCCTTTGGCAGGTGCGGTCGCTCAGGAACCCGACCAGCACCCGCGGCGAGTATTGAACGCTCGCCAGGGACATGGCGACGACGAGCACCGAATACACGATCGACACGACGGTCATCACGCCGCCCGCAATGGTGGCGAGCACCAACTGCACCGCCCCGGGCTCGGCAGGGACCGCCCAGGTGAGCTGATGACCCAGCTCGCCCAGGGGTGGGATGCTCTCCTCGGCGTGGGGCAAGGCCACGGCGACGGCGGCGAAGGCGGCAACAATCAGCGCGGGCCGCAC
>CAYLJT010000098.1:0-14656 GCA_964383995.1 uncultured Polyangiaceae bacterium | reverse complement strand
GACGTCCCGCCCCTCGAACAGGTACGCGCCTTCCGTGGCCGTGTCGAGCAGGCCCAAGATGTTCATCAGGGTCGACTTGCCGGAGCCCGAACGGCCCATGATCGCGATGTACTCTCCGGCGTGAATGCTGAGCTGAATGCCCGAGAGCACGGGCACCGCCACGGCGCCGTTGCGGTACACCTTGCCGACGTTGCGAAGCTCGACGAGGGGCGTCATCGGACCTCGATGCCCAGGGTAGACGCCAGGTCTCCGCGGGCCGAGAGCAGCGCCGAGCGTCCGACGAGCACGTCCACCTTCGCGCGCAGCGATGCCGAGAGGGCCGCGTCGAGCTCGCGCTGAAAGCGTACGACGTCGGCCAATGTGGAGAGACCGCTCTTGTACTTGTCCCGTTCGACCTCGAGCTTCTTCTGGGAAAGCTCGACGATCTTGGAGGCCAGCTCCAGCCGCCGATCGCGGGCGGAGAGCCGAATCAGCGCTTGCTTCGTGGTGGACTCGGCCTCGCGCGCGGTATCTTCCAGATCCAGGGAAGCTTGCCGTCGTTCGATGCGCGCCCGCTCCACCCGCGCGGAGTCGGGGCCCCAATACAGGGGGATGGATACCCGAAGCCCCGCTTCCAGGGTCGGCGTGTCGTCGATGGGCTTCGCGAACACGTCGGTACCGTCCGAGACACTGACGCTCCCAAACGCGTCCAATCCCGGCAAAGCCTCGCGCCGCTCGGCGCCGATCAGCACATCGCGGCGCTCGACCTCCAGGCGCGCCGCCATCACCGACGGGCTCTGACCGCGCGCGTAGGCGAGCGTGTCGGCGTCGTTCGGAACGGGGGACGGCTCGGCGCTGATGGGAGAGGTCGGCGCGAGCACCGTCGTGCTCGGTTTGCCGAGCAGGCGGGCGAGCGCCACTTCAGCGAGCGCCACCGCCTCCTCCGCGCGGGTCAGCCGCTCTTCGAAGTCGGTCAGGCTCTCTTCGACGATGAAGATCTCACCGGGCGCCAAGAGGCCACGGCGGATGTTCTCCTCGGTCTCCTCGAACTGCGTCTTTGCGATGTCCCGCGAGCGCTTCTTGATTTCCAGGTCTTCCAGGGCAAAGCTGAGCTCCCAATAGGCGCTGTCGACGTCGAGCAAGAAGCGATTCAGCGCATCTCGGTAGCGCTCTTTGGCGATGGCGGTGTCGAGCCGAGCGGAGCGCAAGCGGGGATCGGAGCCCTCGATCAGCCCGCCGCGCAGGATGGCCTGCGAGAGCTCGATGCGCATGGTGCGTGAGCTCTCCGGGTTCCCGGAGAGACCCTCGGTGACGGCGCCCGACGCGGTGAGCTGCGTGCCTATGGGCGACTCGTAGACGATGGCAGGCGCAATGGTGAGCGAGCGCTCCGTCTGCCCCGGGACCTCGTGGAAGGTGCCCTCGGCGCGCAGCTCGGGGACGTAGCTGCCGTAGGCCGCGGTGGCCACGGCGTCGGCCCGCGCAACATCGAGGGAGTGGGCCAACAGCCCGGCATTCTGCGCCGCCGCGCCCCTCAAGGCCTCTTCGCGCGTGATGGGGGTCCCCACGGGGGCCGCCGCCTGGACGGCGGTGGCAAGACCCAGAGCGGTGAGCAGGGCGATGCCGGAGAGGTGAAGGCGCACGGGCTGCGTATAGCACCTCGTGGGCCGGTTATCTTCCCATTACGAGCAGGGCCCTGCGGAAGAAACGCTGACGCCGGCGCGCGCCGCGGCGCAGGTGTTGGGGTACGTCGCGCCGTCGCAGCCGCACACGGGCTCGTAGATTTCGGCGCACATGTCGGGCTTTGCCTTGCAAACCCCGCCGCCGTCGGCCGCCCCGCAGGCGCTGTCCTTCGGGAAATCGCAGAACTGACCGTCTGGGCAAGGGGGCAGTCCGCGGCTGCCGCAGGTGGCTCCTGCGGGGCCGCCCCCTGTGCTCGCGGCGCCGTCGGGGGGACACGAGGTCACCTCCCAGCCGCAAGAGCCGTCCGCGTGACGTAGGCAGTTGCCCGTGGGGCCCGCCTTCGAAACGCCGTCGGGGCAGAGGCTGACGGGCATGCCCATGGCAGGCCCGCAGTCGCTCGGCGCGCAGGCACCGGCGGGGGGAGTGTCTTCTGGGGCCTGAGCCTCTTTGCATCCACTAGAGAGTGCCAGTGGCACGATGACGGAGAGTGCCAGTCGAAGATGTGCATTCATGTCCAATCCTCCAGCGCGAGACGCGCGCGATGTCAGGCGAAACCGGGGGGAGCTCGATCGGCCCAAGGGGCGGCTTTTTCGAGCTGCCCAGCGAGACGGAACAGCGTGGCCTCGTCGCCCAGGCGACCCACGAACTGCACACCGATGGGAAGATGGTCGGGGGTTTGGTGGAGAGGCATGCTCATGGCAGGTTGGCCAGTCGCGTTGAAGACCGTCGTGTAAGGGACCCAGGAGAACGACTTGTCGGCGAGCGGGGGTAACATCGCGCGCATCACCGCGGTCACCGGGGCCCTGCGCAGGGCGTCCATCAGCGTGTTTTCGTAGCCCTTCGGTTGCAGCTCGCCGACGCGCACCGGGGGCCCGGCGAGGGTGGGCGTCAGCAGCACGTCGTAGCGATCGAAGAAGGGGCCGACGTGGCGGCTCAGCATGCGTAGCGTCCTTATCGCGCCGGCGTACTCGGCGCCCGTGACCCGCCGCCCGACCTCCCCCAACATCCAGGTCGCGCGCTCGTAGTGGGAAGGGGTCGGCTTCTTCCCCATCAGGCGTGCCGTCTCCTCGATGTCCGCCGCGGTCTCGCAGGCCAACATCAGCACGAAGGCCTGGGCCACCTCGGTTTTGTGGATCGTCGGGTGGGCGGCCTCGACGTTGTGTCCGAGACTCTGGAGCAGCTTGGCAGTTTTGTCGACGGCCAGCCTGCACTCGGGGTGCACGTCCTTGCCAAGGAAGGGATGGGTGGTAAACGCGATGCGTAGCTTTCCCGGCTCGCGGCCCACCTCGTCCAGGAACGGCCGCTCGGGCGCCCGCGCCTCGTAGGGGGCGCCGACGTCGGCGCCGTGCGTCGCGTCGAGGACGGCGGCGCTGTCTCGGACAGATCGGGTCAAGACGTGCTCCGAGACCAGACCTTGCCAACCCTCTGCCACGTCCGGGCCCATGGGGTTGCGCCCCCGGCTCGGTTTGAGGCCGAAGAGCCCGGTGCACGACGCTGGGATTCGGATCGAGCCGCCGCCGTCTCCCCCGTGCGCGATGGGCACCATGCGCGCCGCGACAGCGGCCGCCGCCCCACCGCTCGACCCGCCGGGTGTGCGGTCGACATTCCACGGGTTGCGCGTGACGCCGTGCAGCTCGGGCTCGGTGTAGGGGGTAATGCCAAATTCAGGTGTGTTGGTCTTGCCAACCAAGATGAATCCGGCCCGGCGCAGGCGCCGCACCAGCTCGCCGTCGTGGCTGGAGCGGAAGCCGGCGAGCATGCGGCAACTTCCGGTGAGCGGCTCGCCCTCCATCCCTTGAAGCAGGTTCTTCAGCAGCAGAGGCACGCCGGCGAACGGACCCTCGGGGATCTTGCCGCTCTTGGCCAGGTCCCGGGCTTTGTCGTAGCTCTTGAAGACGACCGCGTTGATCTTGCCGTTGTACCGCTCGATGCGCTCGATGGCTGCCTCGACCGCGTCGAGGGGGCTCACCTCGCGGCGGCGGATGAGGTCCGCGACGCCGAGACCGTCGAGGTTCTTGTATTCGGGAAACGACGCCATGGCTGGTCCTCGTGGGGAGAAGCGGAGCTTCGCCGGAGGCTTACCACACCCGGGCCGGCGCCGTCGAGGTCGGCGTCGGGCCCGGTGAACGTCGTTTCTTTTGGGTCAGAGCACGACCGACGTGGTCCGGTGGTCGATACCTTTGAACGCCGAGGGGAGAAACACACCGAAGACCCCCTCCACGACGCAACGGGCCTTCTTCTTGCCGGCGTCGTCGCCGACGACCCTGGCGTCCACGCGCACCATTTCGTTCAGCGTGGACTCGACCTCGACGCTGGTGGCGCCTTCGTCCGCCACGCAGGATCGCACCGCCAGCTCGATCGTCTCGCGCAACAGCTTTTCCAGATCCTCCGTGTGCATCACGCGGCCGTAGCGGACCCCGCCCAGGCGCCCGTGCCCCATGCCAAAGCCTTGCCCGCTGCCGATACCCTCGCCCTCGCTCAGGCCCTCCGTGGAAGGTCGCACCCCCGGCTCGATGGCAAGGTAGCTCGTCACCGGCGACACCGCGCCGCCGTAGCGCGCGAGGGTCATCATTTCTGGCTCCGTCAGCTCCCCCAGGAGATCGCTGCCGAAGATCAGCGCGGCCTGGCGCTTCCCGTACTCGGCGTCGGGCGCCCAGGTCTTCGTGATGGGTCGCGACCACAGCTCGGCCGTCAAGGTCGCGAACGGGACGTAGCGCTTCGCCAGGACATGCTGCTCGAAGCCCTGACCTTCTTCCAGCGTCGCTCCGTCGAGGAGGGCCTCATCCCCCTCCAAGAAGCCCGGCGCGCTCAGCCGCAAGCGCTCCAATCGCTTGGGCCGCGCCCACTCTTCGAACACGCTCTTGCGCTTCGCTTCCTCGTCTGGCCCGGCGCTCGTCGAGCCGCGAAACAGGAGGCCCCCTGTGCTCCTTGGGATGGACGCCCAAGCGTCGTCGTCGTCTCGGACAATGGCCGTCTCTCCCACGTCGATGACGCCGATGTGCACGATCGCGCCGGAGGCCCGTATCGCGCCGAGGGAGGTCGGCGAGAGGCTCTCGCGGGTGCGCAGATCGGTGAGCACGACGATCCTCTTTTCCGCGCCAGGGTCCGCCGCGGCGAGCAGGGTGTGGGCGGCTTCCAGCGCCAGGCCGAGCTCACTGCCGTTCTTGCCCCGGTGAGGCATGGCGGACAGGGCCGCGCGGGCGCCGTCGACGCTGACGAAGCCCTGGGTCAGGTTGTCCACCCGGCGGTCGAAGCGCAGCACCGCGGCCTTGACGTCGGGGCCTTGAAAATGGCCGAGGTACGCGGCGCCCGCGGCCAACTGCGCGGCGCGGGTCTCGTCCGCTTGCGAGCGCGATCCGTCCACCACGAGGACCACGCGTGCTCGCCCCGGCACCCGGCTGAGCTTGGGCGGCAGCTCCAGGTGAAGATTCGCGAGGACACGACCTTTGTCGAAGGTGGTAGACCCGAGCCCGCCCGCGACGACGCCCCCGAAGGTCGCTGCTTGCTCCACCCGAATGGCATGATCCAAGGTGATTGCCGCGCTCGGCTTCACGCCGTCCACCAGGATCTCCGAAGCCTCGCCACGAAGGGTCGCTACGGCCGGGTGATCCTCCGTGCCCATCGCGGGAATCTCCAGCACATAGCGGCCCGCTTCGTAGTGCATTGGCGCCAACAAGGTGTACGCCACCTGTTTGTCCTCCCCCGGCATGCAAGGAAACACCTGGAGCGCCAGGTGACCCTGGTCTCTCCACGACAAGAGCGCTGGATCTTTTGGATAGTAGCCCCCGATTCCAGTCAGCTCCTGGTACCTGCGGGCGGCCTCCTCGGCCTCGAGCAGGTCACCTTCGAACCACACCGGAACGCCTTCTACCATCGCCCGCGTGCGGAGCCCTACGGCCACGCGGTCTTCCCCTGGGTAGATGTGGAAGAGCGCTTGATCGGGCCGTTCGCCGCCGTTGTGGATGGTGCGAACGGCCGTGATTTTTGCGTGATCGCGCGCGAGGGTGATGGTGACCGTGTGGTCTTTTTCCACCAGCGCCTCGGAGCGCGTCCACTGGAATGTATCCCCCTGCGCTGTGCTCGAAATTAGTGCGATAGTGGAGAACAACAGCAACGTTGTAGCGCTGACTTCGGCGTTGGGCATGGGAAGAACGGACACGGACCTCCGCGTGAAGTTCCCACCTCTCACCGTTGGGTTGCGCGGGTGGGCCAGCCGACCTGCCTGCCCGCGCTTTCAGCGGTTGTCCGCGCTTCTCCCCGGGGCGACGTCAGTCGTGCTCGAACGCGATGTCGATGGCGTCGCCGGCGCCGAGCTCGAGGCGGACCGGAACGGCCTTGAACAAGGTGGTCAACATCCTTGACCAGGAGCCGTGTCCGTCGGGCGGAGGCTCCAGCTCGCGCGCGATCGCGGTGAGCTCTTCTTCCCTTGCGCTGTCGTAGCCGAGGCGCGTCGCGAGCTCCGCGAGGACCTTCTTTTCCTTGGCGTCGACCTTCTGATCGACGCCCGTCAGCCAGACCGCGGCGACGAAGGCGAAGGCTTGATCGCGATCCGAGAGGGTGTCGACCAGGATTTGATCGAAGGGCAGCGGGTTCTTCATCGCGTCTTCGATGCGCTCGCGCTGCTCACGGCTCAGGTTGAGCACGTGCAGGGCCGCGCGAATGCCATGCTTCTCCTCGTCGGCGAGCGTTCCGTCGGCCCACGCAAGGTGGATGAGCAACGCCAAGATCTCTGTGCATGCACGGGTTCCGATGGTCAGTCGTTTCATGGTCTCCCCATCATAACCGGGTTTTTGCCCCGCTGTGTGTCAGTCGTTCGCGCCGTCGTCGTCGCCTTCCCCCTTGGGCCTCGCGGGGGCGACCCGCACGCTTTTCCAGCGCGAAAGCGTGACGAGCCCGGCCTTGGCGCCCCGCGGCTTCGACACGTCGCGGGCGCGGCACACGTGCACGTCGACACGCGCGGCGTTGCGCGACTTCGAGTACCACGCGGCCGCGGCGGCGGCGCCTTCGATGGCGGCGCGCGGCACCTCGGCTCCGTCGGGACAACGGATGATCACGTGGCTGCCCGGTGTGCCGCCGGCGACGTGCATCCACACATCGTTGGGCTCTGCAACCTCGAAAGTGAGCACGTCGTTGTCGGCGGCGGCGCGGCCGATCAGCACCTCGAAGCCCTCGATGAGCACGGTTCGGTAGGGTTTTCCTCGGCTCGCCACGCAGAGGCTAGCATCGTTCAGGTGGGCGCCGAGGACAACGGGAGACGTGGGGAAGCCTTCCTCTTTACGGCTCGCGCAGAATCGACAAAGCTCTTCCGCCCCCCGAGGAGGGGGGTCCCGACGAGCACCTCGTCGATCGCCCCGGAGTTCTCCATGACGAAGATTATTTTGGGCTTGCTGTCTGCTGCTGCGCTCTTCGCGGCCGGATGTGGCGGCCCCTCGGCCCCGCCCGCGGGCCAATCGAGCCTCGCGGACAAGACCTTTGCAGGTCAAAACAAGTGCAACCCGAAGAACGCCGATCGTCCCTTCATCATCGAGTGGGACGCCACCGACATGTCGAGCTTCGAGGCCCACGCTGCCAACGACATCGTCATGGTGCGCTACGAAGGTTGTGACATGAAGGTGCTCGATCAATGCCGCAACGACAGCGTGCGCGGCCAGCTCGGCGCCTACAAGCCCGTCGAGTGGACGAGCGGCTCCCTCGAAAAGCTCGATATTGCCTCGGAAGACGACCTCTACGCCAAGCTCCCGCTCGGCGCGGCGACCCTCGGCGGCCGCGTGCAGCACGGCGAAAAGTTCCACATGGAGTACTACGTCGCGGGCACCCGCGGCGCGACGCGCGACGCCGTCTACAAAGACGACCTGAAGGAGATGAGCGGCTGCGAAGGAGCCACGCACTTCGTCTATGGCTATAACCTCGGCGCCTTTGCCCTTGGCACAGCCACAGAGACCGAGATCTCAGCGGAAGGCAGCTTGTACGGCTTTGGTGGTGGCGGCGGCACCAAGTCGAGCCAACAGACCGACAAGAAGGGTGGCGATCTCTCCACCTGCAAGAGCGAGTCGGCCAAAGAGGTCGAGGGCTGCAAGGTGCCCATTCGCCTGACCCTGCGCGAGATCAAAGAGGGCGAAAATCCCGACAAAACTGCCCAAAAAGCCCCCGACACCGACGAGTCGCTGAACGCCGCGGGGCAGCTCGCGAGCAAGATCGAAATGAGCGAGGAGGCCCGCGCTCATTACGAGGCGGCGGGTCAGAAGTCCAACTCGGGTGACGGCAAGGGTTGCCTCAAAGAGCTCGACGCGCACGACAAGCTCGACCCGAAGCACAAGTCCACCGACCCGAAGTCGGGCCTCGGGTTCTTGCGCTCCCAGTGCATCATGATGGCGGGTCAGTGCGACGCCGGCAAGCAGCTCCTGCGCAAGACCATGGAGGCGACGCAGGGGGGGCAAACGGGCCCCGAGCAGATCGACCGCACCGTCGACGCGTTGGCAGGTAAGTTCTGCCAGGGCTCGAACATGAGCGCGCGCGACCAGGTCTTGAAGGGCCTCGCCGACCTGCAGCAGGGCGCCTTCATGACCAAAAAAGACAAGGCCTTCTGCCTCAAGGCTTACGACACCGTCAAGCGCCTCGCCCCGAGCGTGAAGCCGAAGGACGACGAGGACACGCAGATCCTCGGCATCGATCGCACGCTCGGCATGATGGCCGCGACCTGCCTGGGTAAGGCAGGCGAGTGCGACGAAGCCTATCGCGTGTACATCGAGGCTCTGCCCAAGGAGACCAAAGAGGGCTTTGCCAAGATGAAGAAGGACCAGCTCGAAGCCGTGCAACGCAGCACGTTCGAGGCGGTGGTCTCGAAGTGCAAGAAGAAGTGACCGCTTGAGCCGCGGGGGCGCCCCTCCTGACCTGGGAGCGGGCGCCCTTTCTTTTTTGGAGGATTGGATGGCGCCCAGGAGCTTTCAAACGCTGTATTTGCCGCTGTTTTTCGCGGCGCTCTTGGGCTGCCAACGGGGCGGTGACGGGGGGCCCCAGGCCCTCCCACCCGGGATGTGCGCCTGCCCATGTGAAGGGTCGGGCTCCTACCCAGCGACGCCGCAGCGATCGAGCGGAGCGGCTCCCTCCAGCGATCTGGACGTCGGTGAGGTGTTGGCCGTCGCCAGCCGCAAAATGATGCACAACGACGGCCCTGGCTGCCTGGAAGAGCTGGACACGGTGGCTCGGGTCAACCCCAAGCTCGACGCGCGCATGGCCATGGTTCGAGCCCAGTGCGAGATGCTCGCGGGGCGCTGTCAGGTTGGCAAGCAGCGCGTCGTCCGCTACTACATCGACGAGATGAACTTCTCTCCCGAGATGGCCGAGAAGAGCGCCGAGGCCCTCACCAGCATGCGTTGCAAGGGCGGTGACGCCACCCCCCGTGACGCGCTCCTGCGCGCGTTTTACGAGCTTTCGGAGGGGGCCTACATGACCACCAAGACGCCGGCCGAGTGCAAGAAGAGCCTGGAAGACGCCAAGCGGCTCATCCCCCAAGTGCCACCGAAAGAGTTCGACGACGGTCAGGTGACCGGGGGCGCTCAAGCCTTGTTCTTCACGTCGGCGCAGTGCTTCGCGCGGGCCGGTGACTGCCAATCGGCGTGGCAAGCCTACCGCGACAACTACCCAAGGCAGAACATCTCCTCCACGCTCGATCCGGCCCTCATCGACAAGGTCATCCGCGACGGATTCACCTCCAGTGTGGAGCGCTGCAAGGGTGGAGGCGTGACGCCTTGAAGCGCGTCGTCGCCCGTCTCTTCGTGCTCGGCGCGCTGGCCTCGATGTCCGTCGTCGCCTGCGGCGCGCGCTCGTCGATCGACCTGGAAAGCGGCACGGGTGGAGCAACGACCTCCAGTGGAACCTCCACGCCGACCTCCACGAGCAGCGGCGCTATCTGCGCCCCGGGCGAGGTGGTGACCTGTCCTTACGGTGGACCTCCGGGCACCGAGGGGGTCGGCTTGTGCCGCGCGGGAGAGGCCCAGTGCCGCGCCGACGGCGCGGGCTTTCTTGCCTGCGAAGGCGAGGTTCTGCCCGAAGAAGAATCCTGCTTCGACGGGGTCGATCGGAACTGCGATGGTCATCTCCTCGAGTGTCCCCAAGCGCTCGATTGGGTGATCTGGCCCGACAGCGGCGACTACGTGCTGGTGCGCGGCGTCGCTACCATGCCAAACGGCGATGTGGTCATTGTGGGCATTTACTCGGGCTACCTATCCATCGGAGGCATCGTCGTGCCGAGCCCCGCCGACCCGCCCGCCGATCAGGACGCCTTCATTTTGCGGGTAACACCCTCCGGCGCGGTCGCCGACTTACGCACGTTCGGTACGGACGGCTCGCTGTACGTAGGTGGTGTCTCGGTCGACGCCCAAGGGAATTTGCTCCTGACCGGTGCCTTTTCGGGGACGGGCTTCTACCGTGGGTTCGGCTTCTTCGCCCCCAGCAGCTTGGACGCCTATGTGCTCATGCTCGATGAGAGCCTGTCTCTCGTTTACGCGCGTGTGCTTTCGGGGCCCAACGTCGACTATGCCTGGACAGGCACGGTGGTGGACGGCAACGCGTATGTAGGTGGGCAGTTCGAATACTCCATCGACCTTGGCTTCGGCCCCATCGTGGAGCCGCCTGGCGATACAGACATGTTCCTCGTGGGCCTGAACCTGGATGGAACGACCGCGTGGGCCCACACGTTTGGCGAAGAGAAACCGCAATCCATCGACACCATCGACATGTTGGAGAACGGCACGTTGGTAGCCGTCGGGACGGCCGTCGGCTTCGTCAACTTCGGGGGAGGCGTGTTCGGCTCGAACGCAACGACCGCGCGCATGCCCTTCGGCCTCTTCTCCCCTGATGGTGTCTATGTGAATCACGGCCTGTTCGACGGCTCCGAGGCCGTCGTACCGAGGCGCGTCACGCGCGGATCGGGCGGTCATTTCTCGCTCTCCGGTCGCGCCAACGGCACGGTCATCGCCCCCATCGGCGAGGTCCTGTGCGACACGGGCACGCTCGCTCAAGGCTCCTCCTTCGTCGTCTACGGCGACGCGTTCGGCTTCTCCGCCGTCCACTGCGGTGGCGACGTCCTCGACTCCGCGCCGACCGCCCTTGGCAAGACGCGCATCGTGGGTGGATTTGGCGCGACCTTGCCGCTCGGCGGCTTCACCCTGGAGCCGAACGGCGGACCCGACTTCTTCCTTGCCACGCTGGCGCCCGAGGGCGGATACACCTTCGCGACGAGCTTCGGCGACGGCGGTTTCAACGCGGTGGACGCGCGGCTCGTGCCCATCGGCGAGGACTCCGTGGTGGTCGCCTTCGACTACACGGGCGCCTTCGACATCTTCGGCACGCAGTTGCCCGACAGCCAGCCCCAAGGCTTTTCCCTTGCCATCGCCAAGCTTACCTTACCTTGAGCGCCTTTCTGTAATAGCGCAGCTTGTCGTAGGTAAGACCGAGGAGCCGCGCCGCCTCGGCCTGGTTGCCTTCCGCGCGCGCGAGCGCGTCTGCCAAGAGCTCACGTTTGTAGCTCAAGACCCTGGCCTCAAAGGAGCCCAGAAGGGCGCTGGCGCCGCTGCGGCTCGGCAGGAGGCCCATGTCTTCGGTGGTGATCTCCCGCGTCGTGTCGCGGTAGGCGCCTCGCTCGATGAGGTTCTTCAGCTCCCGCACGTTGCCCGGTAGTGGCTGCTTTTGCAGCGCCAAGATGGCGCTCGGCGCCAGGGTCTTGGGCCCCAGCGACGGGATCTCGCGCAGAAACTCGTGCAGGAAGTGGCGCGCCAGGAGCTCCACGTCGGCGGCCCGCTCGCGCAGCGGCGGAACCACGATCACCTCGAACGACAGCCGGTCGTACAGATCCGATAGGAAGGTGCCCTTGCGAATGGACAGCTCCAGATCCGCGTTGGTCGCGGAGAGCACGCGCGCCCGCGTGCGGATCTCCCGCTCGCCTCCTACCCGTTGAAAGACACCGTACTCCACCACGCGCAGGATCTTCTGCTGGAAGGCCACCGACATGTGGCCAATTTCGTCGAGGAACAGCGTGCCCGTCGAGGCCTGCTCGAAGCGACCTTCCCTTGCCCGATCGGCCCCCGTGAAGGCACCTCGCTCGTGCCCGAACAGTTCGGTCTCCAACAGGGCGTCGGGGTAGGCCGCGCAGTTGATGGCGACGAAGGGCCGCCCGGGCGGGCCCGCCGCGTCGTGGATGGCGCGCGCCACAAGCTCCTTGCCCGTACCCCGCTCACCCACGATCAACACGGGGCGAGGAATTTTCGCCACCCTGGCCACCGTGGCGCGCAGCGCGCGCATGGCCTTCGTCTCCCCTAGCAAGGCGCCGCCGTAGCGGGCCTTGTCACGCAGCATTTGGTTCTGTGCGTCGAGCGCTTTGTTCTCTTCCAAGAGGCGGAGCACAGGTAAGATTTTTCGGACCGCCGTGGTCACCCTGCGTGTGAGGCTTGGTCCGCGCACCAAGAGGTCGGTGGCGCCGAGGGCCACCACGCGCGCGGCGAGGTCCACATCGCCCTTGGACGCGACCGCCACGATGGGTAGATGGGGGCTTACCTGGCGCAGGAGCTGGATGAGCTGGGCGCCCGTGCGCGCGCCGTCGCCTTCGTCCAGATCGACCGCGACCAGATCCGCCGTCGTGCCCGCCAAGAGCTCGTCGACGAGCGCGCCGTCCCCGAGCCGCACCTGCAGATCGGCGCGCGCGGCCGAGCTCTTCAGGGCCCGGGCGACCGGGCGGTTCGCGTGGGAAGGTGGGTCGATGACGACAACCGTGTGGGCCATCTGGTGAAAATTACCAGATCTAGTGAAAATCACCAGGTCAAAAACGCGAGCCTCCGCCGAAAGGCCCATCAAAGGTGCCTTGGAGAAGCTCGGCATGGAGCTTGTTGTAGGGGCGGGCGGACGACGCGAATCGGTCGTCCAAGGAGCTATCCATGAACTCGCTCGACTTCGGCTCTGGGCTGAACATCGTCGCCATCGCGGCGATCGTCGTCCTTACGCCGTGGCTGCTCGGTGTGCGCTATATCCCCCACGACAAGGTGGGCATCGTCGAAAAGATGTGGTCTCTGCGCGGGGGCCTGTTGGAAGGTCGCTTGGTGGCGCTGCGGGCCGAGGCAGGGCTCCAGGCCGACCTTCTGCGCGGCGGCCTGCATTGGCTCTACTTTCCCTTCCAATACCGGGTCCACACCGCGCCGCTCGTCACCATTGGTGAAGGGCAGATCGGCTACGTCTACGCGAACGATGGCACGGCCTTGCCTCCCACGCAGACGCTCGCGCGGATCGTTCCGTCCAACAACTTCCAGGACGCCCGGCTGTTCCTGCAGTCAGGCGGTCAACGCGGGCGCCAACGGGCGCTTTTGCGCGAGGGCGTGTACGCGATTCACCTCGGACAGTTCGTGGTGATCACCGAGAGCCGCGTGTACGCGGGCGGCATCGGCACCAAAGACCTGGAACGCTATGCGTCGTGGCAAAAGGAGCTGGCAGGCATGGCGGCCTTTGCGCCCGTCGTCCTAGGCTCTCCGCGCCGCGCGGCGGGCGAAGAGAACGACACCATCGGCGTGGTGACCGTGCACGACGGACCGCCGCTCCAGACCGGTGAGCTCATCGCACCGGAAGTGCGCCCCAGCAAGGACGAGGCGGACCACGACTACTTTCAAGATCCGGAGGCCTTCCTTGCGCTTGGTGGTCATCGCGGCAAGCAGCTTCAGGTGTTGACCGACGGCACCTTTTACATCAACCGCTGGTTCGCCACCGTGGAAGTGTCGCGAAAGACGCTCATCCCGATTGGCTATGTCGGCGTCGTCGTGTCGTATTACGGCGTGCGCGGTGAGGACGTCTCCGGTCAGATGTTCCGCTACGGCGAGCAGGTGGAGCCGGGTCGGCGCGGCGTGTGGAAGCAAGCCTTGCCGCCGGGCAAATATGCGCTGAATCCCTATGCCATGACCGTGGAGCTGGTGCCGACCGTCAACTTCGTGTTGCGTTGGATTACAGGTCAGACCGAGTCGCACCAATACGATCGGGACCTGCGCAGCATCGAGATCATCACCTCGGACGGCTACGAGCCCACCTTGCCGTTGTCGCTCGTGTTGCACATCGACTACGAGAAGGCGCCCAGCGTGGTGCAGCGCTTTGGTGACGTGAAGCGGCTGATCAGCCAGACGCTCGACCCCATCCTGTCGGCCTATTTCCGCGACGTGGCGCAGGGTACGGTGATGCTCGATCTGTTGACGAAGCGTGAGGAGATCCAGGCCCGCGCCACCGAGGAGCTGGGTCGACGCTTCCGTGGCTACGACATCAACTGTGTCGCCGTGTTGATCGGACGTCCAGGTACAGGTACGATGGATACGTCGGGCGAAGATCCGATTCAGAAGCTGTTCGATCAACTGCGCATGCGTCGTTTGGCGGAGGAGCAAATTGCCACCTTCGAGAAGCAGCGCGAGGCTGCCTTGACGCTGCGCGAGCTCAACAACGCGGCCGCTCAGGCCGACAAACAGGCCGAGCTGACCCAGACCGCGATCGACGTGGAGATCGCCGGTAACAAGGGTGAAGCCCAGTTGGCCGAGGCGCGCAGGTTGGCCGAGCGCGACGTGGTGTTGGCCGACGGCGACGCGCGCGCCAAGGAGCTGATGGGCCGTGGCGAGGCTTCGCGCATCACCCAGACCGGCAACGCGGAGGCCCAGGTGTTCGAGAAGAAGATCGGCGCCTACGGAGACTCGCGCCTGTTTACCCTGGACCTGGTGGCGCAACGGCTCGCCCAGAGCGAGCAGCCCCTGGTGCCCGAGCGGTTGTTCATGACGGGCTCGAGCGCGGGTACGGCGATGGAAGGTGGCGGCGCCCAGGGCCTCTTTGGGCAGCTCATCGCCATGTTGCTGGCCGAGAAGGGCGGCTTCGCGGACCCTGCCAGCGCAGCGTCGACACCGGTCCAGGCCCCCGCGCCGACCGCTCCCGCGCGACCAACGCCGCCACGCCTTCCAGGGTCGGCCGGCTCCCCCACCGCACCTTC
>CAYLJT010000097.1:0-14686 GCA_964383995.1 uncultured Polyangiaceae bacterium | reverse complement strand
ATGCGTGTGACAATTGCGTCTACGCCTCGAACAGCGACCAGAGCGATGGCGACGGCGACGGCGTGGGCGACGTCTGCGACAACTGCCCCACCGATGCCAATGCCAACCAGGCCGACTCTGACAACGACGGCATCGGCAATGCGTGCAGCATCCTCTGCATCTCGATCAAGCGCGGCGTAAACGGCGACGTCTACGATGCGCCCATCGGCAGCTCGAACCCCAACAACAACTACGGCAACTTCCCGGCTGCCTACACGGGCCCGAGCTCCGGTATCCGCCGCTACCTGCTGCAGTTCGACACCTCCGTGGTGCCCGCGGGCGCCATCATCCTCCAGGCCACGGCGAACCTCTGCCGCACGGCCCCCGTGGGCGGCACGGTCAACATCCACCCGGTCCTCGTGCCGTGGACCGAGTCGACGGTCACCTGGAACGCGGTCGGCGCCAACTTTGGCGCGGCGTTGGGCTCGTTCGTCAGCACCGGCGGCCCCCCCACCGCCTACTGCGACATCCAGTTCGACCTCACCGCGTCGGCCCAGAGCTGGGTCAGCGGCAGCCCGAACTACGGCATCTTGCTCGACCAACCCGGCGGCCAGAACACGTTCTACCGCACGAGCGAACATCCCCCGGTCTACGACCGTCCCCGCCTCGATGTTTGCTACATGATGCCCTGAAAATGGCGCTTCACGGCGCGCAGACCCAACCTGCGCCGGCCGCGTGAGCCTGGCACGCCCGAGCATCTCCGGATGCCCGGGCGCTCGCCTTTTTGTCCCCAAATTCTTACCGATCGGGCCGCGCCGGTGTTACGGCCACGCGACGCCACGCGCGTTTCCCAGGCATCGTGAGCACATCCTTCACCACCCTCGCGCGCGCCGGTGAGGCTTGTCTCCTCGGGCTCGCCATCGCCACGTTCACCGCCGTTCCGACGGCCCTGCGCACCGCCAGCGCGGGCGCCTCGTTCGGCGAGGGGCTGCTGCTCGGGGCCGGCATCTTGGTCCCCGTTTTAGCCCTGTCGCTGGGCCTTGCGCGGGCCGCGGGCCGCGGTTTTCGCGGGATCACGGGGGTCGAGTCTCCCCGCTCGCTGGCCCTTGGCGCCGCCCTCTGGCTCGGCATCGCCCTGCCGCTGTTCGCGGCCATCGGCGCGGTCCTGAAAGACGGCACCAATCACCGCGGTCTGGGTGGCGCGACCTTCGGGGCCCTCGCGGCCATCGTCGCGATCGTCGCGCTGTTGGTCGTCAACCGCTTGCTCAGCTTCGCTCGGGGCCTTGTTTCCCGCGGCGTTCGCACCTGGATCGTCGCTGCACCAGGGATTGTCTTGGGCGTCGTTCCCATCCTTCTGGTCGCGGGGACCCTCGCGCCCTCGCCCGACCCCAACGGCGCGCCCGTCCGCGCCGCCATTCTCGACGGCGCCATCGCCCTGATCGCCACCGCGCTCGGGGCTTCCCTGGATTTTCCGGCGTGGTTGACCCGCGTCGCGCGCGCGGCGGGGGTTCCGCTCGCTGCCATGGTGCTGCTCGGCGGCTTGTTGCGCGTCGAGTCCTCTCCCGACCTGGCCCGTGCGCTTCGCCAGGGGGGCGGCCTCCCCGCATCGCTCCTGGTGGCCTTGCAAGAATGGACCGACCGGGATGGCGACGGCCATGGTTCACATTTCGGCGGGGACGACTGCGACGAGGGAGACCCCCTACGCCACGTTTGTGTGACCGCGGAGCCGCCGGTCGTAGCGGCGGCGACGCCCGCTCCCCCAACGTCGGCCGGGGTACCGACCCAGGTTGCGCCTTCCTCGGCGACCCAGGTTGGGGCTTCCGCGGCGACCCAGGTTGGGTCGGCGCCCACCCCCGTCGCTGCCCCGGTCCCCGCCCCACCGAAGCACCCCGATATCGTTTTTGTAACCTTGGACACGGTTCGCGCCGACCACACATCGGTTTACGGTTACGATCGCGAGACCACACCGCAGCTCGCCGCGCTCGCCGCTCGCGGCGCCGTCTTCGAGCACGCCTACGCCGTGGCGAGCGACACGCAACGCGCGATAACGCCGCTCGTCTCCGGCAAACGGCTCTCGCAAACCCCGCACGACACCCGCGAATGGCCGACGATCCTCGACGAGGTCGAGACCCTCGCCGAGCGCCTCGAAGCGTCGGGCTACGCGACCGCGGCCGTGACGTCCTTCACGTGGATGTCGGAAGAACGCGGTTTCGCCCAGGGATTTCGTCGTTTTTCCTCGGTGTACGAGGCCGCGCACCCGGAGCGCGGGGTCACCGGCAGCTTCGCCGTCGACGCCGTCAAGAAGATCCTTGATGCCGATCTTCGCCCGGGTGCGCCGCTGTTTCTCTGGGTGCACTTGTTCGATGCCCACGGGCGCTACATGGAGCAGCCCGAGCACCGTTTTGGGGGTCGCCTCGTGGACAAGTACGACGGCGAAATCGCCTTCGTCGACGCTCGTTTGGGGGACATCGTGGCGGCCGTCGAAGCGCGCCGCGGTCGCGACCACGTCGCCTGGATCGTCCACGGTTCGCACGGCGAGGCCTTCTCCGAGCACGGCTTCGATGGCCATGGCTCCGAGCTTTACGAAGAGGTGCTGCGCGTGCCGCTCGTCGTCTCGCTGCCCGATGCGGCGCCCTCGCGCTTTTCGGAGCGCGCCGTGAGCACCATCGATCTGGCCCCCACGGTGCTCGCATTGGCGGGCGCAAAATCCGACGATTTGCCTGGCTTCTCGCTGCTTCCCGCAGTGCGCGGCGAGCCCTTCACGCGCGAGGCCGTCTACGCCCACGCGCATCGACGAACGGCGGTCATCGATTGGCCGCTCAAGCTCATTCGCTTCAAGCGAACCAAGAAAGACCGCCTGCTGCTCTTCGATCTGTCCGCCGATCCGCAGGAGAAGGCCGATATTTCAGCGGCGCGCGGGGACGACCTGACGCGGCTCGTGCGAACGCTCGACGGTTTCGAGGGCACGTGAGCGACATTTGTGCGGGGATTTTGACTTCGTAGCCCGAGGTCTTCACGATCGTAGAACAACCGTGCTTCGTCGCTTTGGTATCGCGCTCGTATGTTTTGCTGGGCTCCTTGGCCTGGCGGTGGTCGTGCGATCGCTGCCCGAACAGCCCGATGTTTCGCTCGCGCAGGCCGCGTTGCATGGCCGCGCCGATCAGCCGCTGCGCTTCAACTGGCGGCTCGTCGAGGGCAAACACTGGCAAATCATCTCGGACGCCGCCGAGGACCGGGCGGAGACCGATCGGCGCGAAGGCAACCGCGGCGCGTGCGGCGAGGGCATGATCGAGATCGAGGGCAAGATGCGGATGGATCCGCCGAACCTCGGGCTCTTCGACACGCGGTCGATCGAAGAGCAACAGAAGCTCACCTGCACGAAGTGGATCAACCGCGAGTACCCCGAGCGGTGCGCCTCGTTCGATCGCGAAAAGTGGCTCGCCATCGCGGCTACCTACGCGACAAAAGACATGCACTTTTGCATGGATCGCTTCGAGTACCCCAATCAGAAGGGCCAATACCCGATCATCTTCGCCAACTACAACGAGGCGGAGGCCATGTGCGCGCGCGAGGGCAAGCGCTTGTGCGACGAGGAAGAGTGGACCTTCGCTTGCGAAGGTGAAGAGGCCACGCCCTACCCGTACGGCTACGTGCGCGACACCGAGGCTTGCGTGATCGACTTGAAATGGCGGGCTTTCAACGCCACCGCCATGCACCCTCGGGACGGCGACGCGGCCCGCGGCGAAATGGACAGGCTCTGGCAAGGCGTCCCCTCGGGCTCGTCGCCGCGTTGCAAGAGCCCCTTCGGTGTCTACGACATGACCGGCAACATCGACGAGTGGACCACCTCGACGCGGCCCGGACGGGTGTCGATCTTGAAGGGCGGTTATTGGGGCCCCGTGCGCACCCGCTGCCGGCCCTCCACCCGCTCGCACGACGAAAACCACACGTTTTATCAACAGGGCTTTCGTTGCTGCGCCGACGTCGGGGCGATCGCGCCGATCAACGCCTCTTTCGGCAACGACCCCTCCGAAGCGCCCATCCCCCGCGAGCTGAAGTAGCGTCGTCGTCGTATCCTTCGCGCCGATGCACGAGCCCGCGCCCCCCAACGCCGAGGACCCTGCGAAGTCCCCGTTTCGGGTCACCGACACGCTTACCACGATGGCCATCGGCGCCACGGTCCTGGCGGTCTTGATCGCCGCGGTGCCCGTGGCATTTCGCGCGACTGGGGTGCTTCGCACGTCCGTGGTTGCGCCCGAGGTCGAGCTCGTCCCCCTCGGCGAAAACGACGATCCCCACGCGATTCGCTTCGACAAAAGCGCAAGCGGTGTGCGCGCCCCGGCGGACCCGGACGAGGACGTGAGCGTGCGCGTGGCTAGGGCGTTGCGCGAAACGCGCATGCTCGACAACCCGGCCGCGGACGCCCACGTCGTGGGCACCATCGCGTCGGGCGACGTCGTACGCGTGGTGCAAGAAGAGGGGGCCTATTGTTTGGTGCTCACCCTCGAAGGCGCGCCCGCCATGGGCTGGGTCAAGACGAGCGATTTCGCCGTGCGATAATTGCCCTTTTGTTGGCCTGAATTTCGTGCTTTGGCGAAAGTTCGATCATGCGGCGCGCCTATCGAGCTCGGATTCTCACCCCCCGTGAGGGTCACGCGGAGCCGCTCTTCCTCGAAGACGGCCTGCTCGTCGTCGACGAAGCCGGGGGTATCGAGCGCGTCGAGCCCTTCGTTCGCCCGCTGTCGAAGCTGCCCATCCGCAATTTGCACCCTTGCGTCATCGTGCCGGGCTTCGTCGATGCCCACGTCCACGCGCCTCAAACGCGGATCGTTGGTAGTGCAACGGGTCCTTTGCTCGACTGGCTCAACGCCTCGGTTTTCCCCGAAGAAGCCCGGTTCTTGGACGCCTCGTACGCGCGTCGCGTGGCGCGTGAATTTCTCGACCGCCTGATCGTCTCGGGCACGACCACCGCCGTCGTTTTTGCGACGTCGGACCCCGGGGCGACCCAGCTGCTGTTCGAGGAGCTCTCGGTGTCGGGGCTGCGCGCGGTTGCGGGGCTGACGCTCATGGATCAGGGGGCGCCCGAGCCCCTGCTCCTGCCCCGCGCCGCGGCAATCGAAGCCTCCGCGCGGCTCGCGTCGACGTGGAATGGCTTCGATCGCGGTCGCCTCGCCTTTGCGCTCACCCCGCGGTTTGCGTTGAGCTGCTCGCGCGCGCTGATGGAGGCCGCGGGCGCCCTCGCCCGCGAGCGAGACCTCTTCGTGCAGACGCACGTCGCCGAGAATCACGCCGAAGACGAGGCCACGCGGCGCGCTCACCCCTACGCGCCCGACTACCTCAGCGTGTACGAAATGACCGGCCTTTTGGGCCCCAAAACGCTGCTCGCCCACGCGATTCACTTGGACACGGACGCCTGGCGGAGGATCGCGAAGGCCCGCGCACGCGTCGTCCATTGCCCGGACTCGAACGCCTTCCTCGGCAGCGGTCGCATGCGGCTTCGGGAGGCGCTCGCTCACGGCGTCGGGGTGGCCCTCGGCAGCGACGTGGGCGCGGGGCGGACGTTCAACATGCTGGCGGCCGTCGCCTCGGCGTATGACGCGGCGCTCGCGGTGGGCGCGCCCGTGAGCACCGAAGCCCTCTTCGAGGCGGCGACCTTGGGGGGCGCGAAAGCCCTCGGCTGGGAGGCCCGCGTGGGCTCGATCGAGGCCGGAAAAGAAGCCGATTTCGTGGTGATGAAGGTGCCCGAGCACGTCCGCACGAAGGCGCAAGTCCTCGGGCATTTGTGCTTCGCCCGTGAGGGGGTGTCGGTCGCAGGTGCGTTCGTCCGCGGGCGGCGCTTGCTCACCTGCGACGTGAACGACGATGGCGAAGCGACCGCGCGCGCGCCCGTCGTTTGAGCTCCAAGCGTTTCGATCCTGGGGCTCGCCTCGGCCGATCGATCACCTGTTGGCGGTTGCGCTCGTGGAGGGCGAACGAAGGCGGCTGGGGTCACAACACGCTTGGGCGCGTTGCCCAAGCCACCAAAGCGGCACTGAATAACTGAACAGGTAGTAGAAAGACCCCCCAAAAGGGCATAATCAACGGCGAATGGCTCATCAATCAATCCGTCGTCGCCCTTCTTTTGCACCACTACTGGGTCTTATTGCTGGATTCGCCGTCGCAGCCTCTGCCACGGACGCCCACGCCGTCGATCCCATTCTTCGCCACCAAGAAGACATCTTGGGAGATGTGGCAGTATTCGGGAGCACACTGGCTTTCGACTGCGGTGCTGGCATCGCCGCCCCGCCGGGCTCCATCGCCTCGTGCGGGAGTGAGACCAACACCACAGATACGGCGCCAGACCTTTATTGGCGTGACGGCATCGCCGACGCATCGATTACGCCCACACAAGCGCGCACGTCCGCGACGCTCGTTTTGCCGCCTGGCGCCAAGGTCACCTACGCGCGGCTGTATTGGTCGGCCCTGACGAGCGGTCCTGCCGAGGTCGCCGACGACTCGGTCGTCCTCGACTGGCTGGGTGGGCCCCAACAGACGATCTTGGCCGACGCTTCTTGGACTCTGCCCTACGGCTTCGCCTCCCACCCGGACTGGTATTATTACCAATCGACGGGCGACGCGACGAGCTTCGTCTCGGCCTGGGGCGCCGGTGATTTCCGCGTCAGCGACGTCGACGCCCTGGCCCTCGCGGGTCAGAACTTCGATGCCGACAGGGCCTTTTCGGCTTGGACGCTCGTCGTCTTCTACCAATCGGACAACGACGATCTGCGCAACCTCGCCTTGTTCGACGGCTTTACGGGCATCGACCCCGCGCTCGCCAACCAGGGCACGGCCTCCGTTACGCTCCAGGGCTTCTTGGTGCCCGAGGGCTTTCAGGCCAAAATGGTGGCCTTCACGTACGAAGGCGACGCCATCTACACGGGCGACCACTTCACCATGAATGGCGCTCAGGTGCAGAACGCCGCGAACCCCATCGACAACTTCTTCAACTCGTCGCGCACGTTCCTCGGCACCCCCGTAACTGGCAATTTCGATGTGCCCAAGTTCGCCGGTCAACCCGGAGAAATGGCCGGCTACGACCTTGACACGATCGACGTCACCACCGAGCTCAACCCGGGTGACACGTCGGCGGTCATCGGCGCGGACTCGAGCTACGACATCTTCTTCTTGGGTGGCTTCGTGACCAGCGTCACGAACCTCGCGCCCTACTTCCAACCCACGAAAGACGTCACCGATCTCAATGGCCTCCCCACCATCGAAGGCGACATCCTCGAATACTCCATCAAAGGCACCAACACCGGCAACGACGACGCGATCGAGGTGGTCTTGACCGACGCCATCGAGAGCGGTTTGACGTTCGTGCCCGGCTCCATCGAGATCGTGGAAGGCGGCGCAGTGGGCCTGAAGACCGACGCGGCGGGCGACGATCAAGCCGAGTTCGCCAGCGGCTCGAAGACCGTCACCGTGCGCCTCGGCACCGGGGCCGACAAGAGCAAGGGTGGGACGATCGCGGTCGGCGAGAGCTTCGAGGTGCGCTTCCGCGCCACCGTGAACGCCGACAAGGGTGTTGTCTCGAATCAAGGCACCTTGACCGCCAAGGGCGCCTCGGGCTCCGGTCAAAAGACCTACCTCACCGACGGTGACCCCTCCACGGTCACGCCCGATCCCACCGTGATCGATGTCGGTCAGTGTGAATCGGACGCCGACTGCCCCCTTGAAAAGCCCCACTGTGACGTGGCGACCCACGTTTGCATGCCTTGCGTCACCGACGCGGATTGCAGTGATCCGGCCAAGCCCGCTTGTCAGCCCGACGGCACCTGCGGCGAGTGCTCCGAGACGAACGACAAGCTGTGCATCGGCCAAAAGCCCGTTTGTGACGACGCCCAAGGCATCTGCGTCTTCTGCATCCCTGGCCCCGAGGGCGACGCCTCCATCTGCATCGGCGCCCCCGAAGGCCCCGAGTGCGTGCCCGGTCCCGACGGCACGACCCACTGCGGCTGTTTCGAGGACTCGAACTGTGGTGGCCTGAAGAGCGGCATCGTGTGCGAGACCGTTCAACAGGTTTGCATCAATGGCTGTCGCGGCACGGGCGGCAACGGCTGCCCCGATGAGCTCATCTGCACGTCGAAGGACACCACCATTGGTGAGTGTGTACCCCCCAAGCCGCAAAACAACGACGACCCCGGCGAAGACGGCGGCTGTGCCTGCCGCGCCGCGGGCGACAGCACGGGCAGCGAGACCCAAGCCCTCGCGCTCACGGCCCTCGCCGCCCTGGCGTTTGGTGTTCGTCGCCGACGAAATAGCCGGTGATTCGCGGAGAAAGCCCTTTTCTTCCGCCGATCGTCACCTAAACTCCCGCCCCATGACTCACTCGCACGTTCACCCCAAAGGCTCTGTCTCGGACGTCGTCAAAAAGACCATCGAAGAGGCCCTCCCCGAGGGGGCCTTGGTCGACGTCAAAGGGGCCGGCGGCCACTACACGATCGCCGTCGTTTCCAGCGTATTCGCGGGAAAAGGCATGCTCGAATGCCACCGCCTGGTGCTGCAGAGCATCGCGCCTTTGATGAAGGGCGACGACGCCCCCGTCCACGCCGTCGACAGCCTCACTACCAAGACGCCCTGAGCGCAGGGCGCTCGCTTCGCGAGCGCTCGAAGCCCACGTTCACGGCACGCCCCTCGGCATCGGGCGCGCGAGCTTGGCGGCGAACATATCGCCGCTGCCCGCGTCGAGGAGGGGGGTGGGTCCGCCGAGATCGATCGACGTCCCGAACGATCCCGCGAGGAACATCGCGCCCTGGCCGTCCATCGCCACGCCCGCCCCGTATTCGAGGGTCCGATTCCAGAGCACCGAGCCCATCTCGTCGATGCGCGCCAAAAACACGTCGAACGTGCCCACGGCGATCAAAGGCCCCAGGCCGAGGTCGATGCTGCCATTGAAGCCCCCGGAGAAGATGGCGTGTTGCGGCCCGTCGAGCACCACGAGGCCGCCCGAGTCGCTGCCCGAGCCGCCAAAGCGCTTGCTCCATTGGTGGGCTCCGGCGCCGTCGTATTGCACGAGGAAGACGTCGGTGCTGCCGGCGCTCGTCAACATGCCACCGCCGAGATCGGTTGAGCCCTGGAATGAGCCGGTGGCGTAGACGCGACCCGCGTTGTCGGCGGCGACCGCGTTGACGGTCGACGAAGGCGTGCCCGGCACGAGCTTGCTCCAAACGTGGTTCCCCAGCGCGTCGAGCTTGACGATGTAGCCATTGCCGCTGTTGCTGGCGGTAAGCGTCGGACCGCCGACGAAGCTCACGGCGCCACGGAAGAGGCCTGTCGCGATCACGTTGCCGCCGCCGTCCACGGCGATCCCGAGGCCGAAATCGCCCTGAGAGCCCCCGAAGCCCTTGACCCACTGGCCCACGCCGTTCGGGTCGAGCTTGATGACAAAGGCGTCTTGTCCGCCCACCGCCGACACGCTGCCCACGATCTGGTTGATCGGCCCGACGAAACTGCCTGTAATGAAGATGTTGCCCACCGGGTCGATGGCCAGTGAGTCGGCGAAGTCGCCCCCGCCGCTGCCGAAGACGATGCCCCATAGGCAGTTGCCCTGGGGATCGATTTTGGCCGCGTAGCCCGCGCCGTTCGGCGCGCTCAAGGTCTTTCCGCCGAAGTCGACCACGTCGGCGAGGCCCCCAGCGATAACCACGTTGTTTTGCGGATCGACCTTGGCGTCTGCCACAGACACGTAGTTGATCGAGCCGTAGTGTTTGGCCCAGACGACGTTCCCGTTCGGATCGAGCTTGGCGAGGAACGTATCGTAGTCGGCGACGGCCGTGAACACGTTCGAGCCAATCTTGGTCGTGCCGGCGAAGGAGCCAGAGACATAGGTGTTGCCGAGCGCGTCCATGGCAATCACGTTGCCGAACTCTTCATTCTGGTCGCCCAGGGTGAGGCCCCACTGGTACTCGGCGCAGTCGGGCGCGCAGTCTTCGTCGACCTTGGTCGCGCAATCTTCGATTTGCGGCAGCATCTCGCCCACACAGGCGCCGTACGCCTGGCCGTCCTCGTCGCAGGTGGCCGTTCCGGCTTTGCAGACGCCGACGCCCTCGGTGCCCGCCGGCCCGGAGTAGCAAGGCATGGTCTCTTGGGGGGTGCAGAAGGACCCCCCTGCGCCCCCGGTGCCGGTGGTCGCGGAGCTCGTGCTGGTGGCCCCGCCGTCACCGCCTGTCCCCGTCGTGGAGGTTGTCTCGGACGTGGTGGTCGACGTGGCGCCGCCAGCGCCCGACGTCTCCGCCTGGTCCTCGAAGTCGCCCAGGCCCAAGAGGTTGCCGCAAGACGCGGTGAAAATCGCAAGGAGCGCGAAGGGGGCGAAGGATCGACGGGAAGCACCGCGCATAAGAAGACCTCGGGCGGGAAGCGTAGTGCGTTGAGCCCCTGAAAAGAAGTCGCGGTCACCCTTTGGTGAGCACCCAATCCTCGGCGCGCACACGGCTCCACGCGAAGTCGTCGAGCAACGCGCGCGACGTAATCGGAGCCGCTTCCTCGCGTAGACCGAGCATTTGCGCGAGGGCTCCGACCAGGATCGCGGGCTGCGCGCCGCCTGCGAAGGCGGCCGCTGCGCCGTGCGATTTCGACAGCTTTTCCCCGTGCTTTTCCAGCAAAAGCAGGTGGTGCCGGTAGCTCGGTTGGGGCAAGCCGAGGAGCTGTTGCAGGCGCACCTGGGTGGCGGTGCTGGGCGCGATGTCGCGTCCGCGTACCACGCGCGTGACCTGCGACGCGGCGTCGTCCACCACCACCGCGAGCTGGTACGCGACGGCGCCGTCCCGTCGCAAGACGATCGGATCACCGCAGGCTTGCCCTGGGCTTTGCGACAAATCGAGGCCGCTTTCATCGCGGAGCGAGAGCGCGTCGTCGCCCAGATTCACGCGGATGGGGTCTTTGCTGGCGCGCCAACCGCCCGCGGGCAGCGCGCGTCCGCGCGCCCGGTTGTCGTAGGCGAAACCGCCGTCGGGGGACCTTCGCGGCATGGTCCGGAGCTCCGTGCGTGTGAGCGCGCATGGGTACAAAAGACCCTGGCTTTCAAGCCGATCCAGCGCTGCTTCGTGGTCCTCTCGCCGCTCGCTTTGCAACACCAGCTCGTCCCAATCGAGGCCGAGCTCGTGCAGCGCGACCAGCATTTGCTGGCGAAATTCCGGGCGGCAGCGCTCGCGATCCAGGTCTTCGAGGCGCAAAACGAAGCGCGCGCCGAGGCTGCGCGCGTCGAGCCAAGCCAGCAACGCGGCGGCCAGCGTGCCCATGTGCGGCGGGCCGCTGGTCGACGGCGCGAAGCGGCAAACCGCCTGTTTCACGCGAATTTCAACAGCCTTCGGCGCACGCGATCGGGGCCGAGCACGCTCATCACCTCGGCCAGATCCGGGCTTTGGCGCGTGCCGCACAGCGCGACGCGCACGATCATCGCGACGTCGCCCGCGTGGCCTTTGTACTTCTCCGGGTGGGCCTTGGCCTCTTTCACCTCGCTGGCGTAACCGCGCTCGGCGGCGATGCCCTTCACCACCGCGAACCAGGCGTCCCGATCGAGCGTGGGATCGTAGGCCTCGGCCAGCTTGAGGGCGAACCACTTGAGGTCGTCCGGCGGCACGTTTTCAGGCATTTCCCAGGTCTCGATGCGGTCGTACAGGGCATCGAAGAAGTAGTTGAGCTGGGTGCGCACGTCTTGGAAGGTGACCACGCGCTTGTTGCCCTTCTTCGTGTTGCGCTCGATGTCGAGGGCCCGCGTCGCGTACTCCGGCTCGGCCTCCATCAGCGCTGCCAGCTCCGGATCGTGGATCTTCGCCCAGGCGAGCCCCTCACGAAACACGTCGGCGCCGCTCATGCGCCCGATCACGTCTTTGCTGATGCTGCGCAGCTTGACCAAGTCGCTCAACGCGCCGCCCGGCGCCAACTTGCTCAATTTGAGCGGGAAATCCTCGATTTTTCCCGTGGGGTTCTTGGTGCGCCACTCTTCGAACGCCGAGTTCGCGATGTTGAGCAGGTAGTCGATGGTCGCGCTCTCGGGCACACCCACCTCGCGGTAGTAGGCGACGTTGGCCTCCGGATCGCTGCGCTTCGAGAGCTTGCGGCGCGAGTCGCTGGTCTTGCTCTCGCCCGTGACCTCGTCGATCGTGGTCGTCGATTCGAGCTTTTGAATGGGCGGGACGTGCGCGTAGTGGGGCGGCTTTACGCCCAGCATCTGAAATAGTTGGAGGTGCAAAGGAACGCTCGACATCCACTCGTCGCCGCGGATCACGTGCGTCGTGCGCATCAGGTGGTCGTCCACGGCGTGGGCGAAGTGGTAGGTCGGGATGCCGTCGCTCTTGATGAGCACCATGTCCACGTCGTTGACCGGCATGGAAATCACGTCTTTTACGCCGTCTTTCCACTCGATGCGGCCGCTCGTGTCGTCGGGCGCGCGCAACCGAATCACGAACGGCGTGCCCTTCTTCAGCTCCTCGGCCACGGCCTCGCTCGGCGCGTCGCGCCACTTGGCCCACACGCCGTGGACGCCGGGCTTGATGTTCTTGGCCATCTGCGCCTTGCGCAGCTCGTCGATCTCGGCGGCCGTCAGAAAGCAGGGGTAGACCTTGCCTTGCTTGAGCAAATCGATGGCGTAGTCGCGGTAGATCGTGGCCCGCGCGGTCTGCA
Source organism: uncultured Polyangiaceae bacterium (assembly GCA_964383995.1). Taxonomy (GTDB): domain Bacteria; phylum Myxococcota_A; class Polyangia; order Polyangiales; family Polyangiaceae; genus CAYLJT01. Next base: position 2,047 of record CAYLJT010000097.1, on the reverse strand, counting down.
CATAGGGGCCGTAGGCGCCGCGCTCGGCGAGGCTGCCGTCGCTCGTGCGGTACACGCCCTCGTCGGGCGTGATGCCGAAGCGCGTGTATGAGTCGATGATGGTGTCGAGGGCGCCCTCGATGGTGCGGCGCTGATCGGTGTCCTCGATGCGCAGATAAAAAACGCCGCCCGTTTGCGCGGCGAGCCGCGCGTTGATGAGCGAGACGAAGATGCCGCCGATGTGCATGAAGCCCGTGGGGCTCGGCGCGTAGCGCGTGACCATCGCCTTGTGCGGCAAGTCGCGCGGGGGGTAGAGCGCCTCGTAGTCCGCGGGGGTCTTGGGGCTCGTCGCGTCGGGATAGAGCAGGGCCGCGATGCGCGCCCTGTCGGAAGCGCGTTCGTCAGGGGAGGTGGTCATGGCCGGGCGGCTTTAGCACGGCGTAAGCTTCGCGTTTGGCCTTAGAAATCCCAGTCGAGGCCGATCCTCGCGCCGCCCTTGAGCTGGTTGAACCCGGGTCGGTCGCCGCTCTGGAAATACTTTTCGAAGGCCATCCCGAAGCCCGCCCAGGGCATGACGCCGCGGATGCGCAGGGTGGAGATGCCGATCAACCCGCCCACGCGAAATCCGGGGTTGGTGGCGCCGTCGGCGATGAACAGGGTGGGCGCGACCTCGGCGTCGTAGTGCCATGTCAGGTCGAGGAAGCGCAGCACCACGGGCGTCGCGACCACGAGCTGGATCGGGAGCTGGGTTGCGTTGTCGCCCTGTTTGAACAGTGCCGCGCCGCCAAATTCGCCGCCGGCGAGCAGCGACCAGTGTTGGCTCAGACCGTAGCCGACGAGCAGCCGTCCAGCACCGCCGCCCCCTGCGAATTGGTCGTCTTGGGTGTTTTGCAAGACCAGCAAGCCACCCCCTTCGAACTCCAACGTGAAGCGCCCGGCATCGGTCTGAATGCCGTGAAACGCAGGGTCTTCGGGGATCCAGAACGGGCATTCGGCGGGCGCGCGGCTCATGGCCTCGGCCAGCAGATCCCGCGCTCGCGTCACGAGCACGAGCTCTTTGAGCCCATCGAGGCTGTTGCCGTTCTCGCGGTAGGCCTTCTCCAAGGGCCCGCCGAGAGCGGTGATTCGGCGCTCCAAGTGATCGAGGGCGGCCTGCCGCGACTGCGCCGGGGTCGCGCACACGCTCGACAGCGCGTCGGGCATCATCTTGTCGATCTCGTAGCGATCGATCTGCCAGCCCGACGTCATCCGCGCCTCGACGGTCTTCTCGATGTCGTGCAAGAGCCCCGAATCGGGCGTCAGCGAGTCGGGGGACAGCTCGGAGCCGTCGTCCTCCTCCTCGATCGCTGTCTCGGACACGTCCTCTTCTTGCGCGAGGACGGGCCCGACGAAGGCCGTGAAAGTCAGCGAAAACGCCGCGAGAACAAGACCTCTTTTCATCAGAAGCACACGCCGCTACCGCAGTTGAAGGCGGCGCACGTGATGAGGCCCAGCGTGTTGGGATCGCTCACGCACTGGAAGAAGCAGAGGGGTCCGCCGCCCCCCGCGAGGCACGGGAAGAAGCACGCGAGATCGTTCAAGCAGCCCGCCGATCCGAGGCACGACGTGAGCTGATCGCAACAGGTGTTGGCCAAGCAGTCGCCGCACACCGAGCCGTCCGAGAAGCACGTGGTCCCGTCGCCGCACAGGTTGTTGGTGCAGGTGCCGCTGCAACACAACGAGCCATCGAAGCACGGCGTTCCATCGGGGAAACAAGCGCTCGGGCTGCACACGCCGAAGGTGCATTGACCGCTGCAGCACTCGTTGGGGCTGCCGCAGAAAGCACCGTCGGGCGAGCACATGCCGTTGCCGCACACGTTGTTCGTGCACTCGCCGCTGCAGCACTCGCTCGGATCGAAGCAGAAGTTGCCGTCGGGCGAGCACACGCCCGTGCCGCACACGTTGTTCGTGCACTTGCCGCTGCAGCACTCCACGGGGTCAAAGCAGAAGTTGCCATCGGGCGAGCACATGCCCGGGCCACACACGCCGTTGTTGCAGCCGCCGGAGCAGCACTCGGCGTCGGTCTGGC
>CAYLJT010000096.1:0-14693 GCA_964383995.1 uncultured Polyangiaceae bacterium | reverse complement strand
TCGCGTGCGGCAACGGACTCACGCCTTGAAACGGCCGGGGATCAGCATTTCGGTCATGCGCTCGGGGGAGCGGACACCCTCTTGGGTCATGAAGTTGGTGCCCCGGTCGACCTCCGATCTTCCCTCGTCACCCCCTACCAACTTACCCCAACGGACACGCGCCGCCGCTGCGTGCAGGTGCATGTCGGCGTGGTCGCACGCCGCGATGGCCAGACGGAGCTGTTCGGCGGCGCGTGCCTCGTCGCCGCGGCAGGCGGCCACCCCGGCGCGAATCAGGAGGGCGTGGCAGTGCGCCCAGGCGGCGTTGCGCTTCTCGATGCGGCGCGCGTCGGCCTCCGCTTGCGCCAACCTGGCCTTGGCGTCCGCTTGGCTCGCCGTTGCCGCGCCCAGCGCGGCCCGCGCGCGCATGGCGTGGGTCTCCACGTAGACGTGCTCGGCGCGGGTGATGAGCGAACGGGTCAGCGGCTTGAAAGCGGCCTCCACACGCGCGTAGGCGTCTTGACCCTTACCTTCGTACAGATCGATCTGCGTCTCGCTGCGCAGGGTGTACCAGTGCTGGAGCAAGAAACCTTCCTGGGACCAGGAGGCCAGGGCTTCGCGCGCGATGCGCCTTGCCTGCTCGGGCTCGTCTCGGACAACCCACAGCACGTTGCCGGTCGCCACGCGGAAATTGACCAGCGCGTAGCGGTCTCCGCGCCGCTCGGCGCCCTGCAAATAGCGCGGCACACGCTCGGACAGCTCGCGCAGATCGCCGAGGTAGAAGCAGGCGGCGATGGAGAACAGTTGCACCGTGGTCAGGTGCGACTCGACACCCACGCAGCGCTCGCGCATGCGTCGCTCCGCCTCTTCCAGGTGGGCATGGCATGCCTTCCATTGCCCCAGGATGAACGCGGCCACGCCCTCGGCGCCCACCAAGATGGCGTCCACGTCGGCGCGCGGTGCTTCGCGCCACAGCTCGCGCGCCTTGCCCAGCATCTGGTCCACCTTCGGGCGCGCCTTCTGGCCACCGGTCGCCGCCCGCATGGCCTGCACGGCGAGGGCGAATGACAGGCGCCCGGGCTCGCCCGCGGACAGCGCCAGGAGCAGCTGCCGGGTCTGAAAATCCAGGGATCTTACGACGTCGACCATGGCAAGACCGAGGGCCGCCGCGGCGCAGGCGTCGAGCTTCAGCAGCGTATCGGGATCCACCGCGCTCTCGGGCACGATCGGGTGCGCGAGGCCCCGCAACCACAGCTCGGCCCGCGCGGTGAGCAGGGAGAGCAGCGCGCGGCGCGGCGTGGCTGGCAAGGTCAGACCCACCTCCGAGAGCACGCCGCGTAGGGTCTGGATACCTTCGTCCACACGCCCGCTGCGCAAGAAATGTTCGGCCGCGCGCCGGCGCAGATCGAGATCGCGGCGCCTGTCGCGGTCGTCCACGGCGGTCAGGTAGACCTCCGCCGCCTCCCCGCCGCGCCCCGCGTTGACCAGGGCGTCGCCGAGCTTCTCGCGGAGGGCGCTCTGCTCTTCTGGACGAGCGATCTCGAGGGCCGCGCGGTACAGGCTCGCGGCGCGGTCGAAGGCCAGCGTTTCGGCGGCGGCTTGCGCGGCCCGTCGGGTGTGAGCGACCGCCCTCGGGATGTCGCCTGCGGCCCGGAAATGCCGCGCGACGGCCTCCGGATCGGCGTTCTCCGCCTCCAGCGCCTCGGCCAGCGCGAGGTGCCGCGCCGTCAGCTCCCCAGCCTCGATGCGTTCCAGCACCGTGTCTCGGACACGGTCGTGGAAGGTCTCCAGCCAGTCGAGACCGGCGCCCCCGCTGCGCTGCACCAGACCCGCCGCGCGCAGGGCTGCGAGGGCCTCGTGCCGACCTGTCTGGATGGCCGCCGCCTTGAACGCCGTCGCCTCCACGATCGGCTCTCCCATCAAGGCCACCACCTCCAGGAGCGCGCGCGACGCCGGGGGGAGTCGCGCGACACGCGCGCCGAGCAGGCCGTCGAGGGTCAAGGTCGGACCCTTACCTTCCCATGCCTCGACGTCCTCCGCGGGGGCCCGCGCGTAGCGCGCGAGCTCGTGCAAAAAGAACGGATTACCCCGCGATTCATCGGCGATTTGCGCGGCCGACAGGCGGCTTGCCTGACCCGCCAACAGGGCCGTTGCCAGCTCCTCGGCGTCGTCGGCAGCGAGCGCTCTCAGCTCCACCTCCACTGCGGTGCCTACCCCCTCCGGAGAGGGTAGGGCGGCCAAGATGCCGCTCGCGGCGCGCGCCTCCGACCTGTACGTGACGAGCCAAAGCATGGCAGGTGCCGCGGGCTCGCGCAAGAGGTCGGCCAAGAGCACCGCGCTGTCCGCGTCTCCCCATTGCAGGTCGTCGATGGACAGCGTGAGCGGCTGGGCGGCCGCGAGGGCGCCCAGCAGCGTCCGGAGGGCGGCGGACGCCCGCTGCCGCTGTTCGGTCAGATCGGCGGCGGCGGCCCCGCGGTCGGCCCCCGCGGCGATGGCAGGCACGTTGCGCAGCACCGGAAAGAGCTTGGCCAGGGCGCCGACCTCGGGCGTTATCAGGGCGGCCAGCGCTGTCTCGGACAAGCCCCGGAGGTGGGCCGTCAGCGCGTCGATCAGGCTGTCGAAGGCGTTGAACGGCACCGACTCGCGCTCGTAGCAGCGGCCCTCCAACACCACCTCTCCGCCGGCCCGCAGCTCGGCCAGGAAGTGCTGAACCAGGGTCGACTTCCCCATGCCGGAGCTGCCGTGCACGTGCACGACCACGGGCCGCCCCAAGGACGATCGTTCTGCGCGCGCGCGGCGCAGGGCGGTAAGTTGGGGGAGCCGACCGATGGCGGTCAGCTCGGGGGGGATCTCGTCGGGGGTAGGCGCAGCGCCGATCGCCCCGGAGGTCGCCTGGGGATCCACCTGTGCCAGGATCGCCTGACCATTCGCCCTTTTGGACACGTCGAGGCGGCAGAGCTCCACGCACAGCTCGGCCAGGTTGTCCGGGACATTGGCGCAGAAGAGCCGCGGATCAGGGCCGTCAACCAGCATCTTGGCGCGCAAGACGTCGGCCGGCGCGCCCACGAAGGGCAAGAGGCCTGTCAACGCTTCGAACAGCATGACACCGACGGAGTACCAATCCGACGCCGGAGTCAGGCGCTCGCCCTTGGCGTGCTCGGGCGACATGTGGCTCGGCGTGCCCGCGACGCCGAGGTCGCCCATGGGGGCGCTGCGGCTATCGGTGACCAGACCGAAGTCCAGGATGACGAGCTGGCCATCGGGGCCCACGAGGACGTTGGTGGGCTTGAGATCGCAGTGCAGCTTTCCCGCGTCGTGCAGCGCGCTGACGCCGTCGACGAGCTGCTTCAGCGTCGCCGCGATGCGCGCCGGGTTGGCGGTGAAGGGGGCCCTCGTAGGGAGGCTCGGTGGGCGGGCGAGGCCGGCGGGGCCGATGGGACCGCGTGGCAAGGTCGAAATGTCGATCGTGTCGGCCGTTTGGTCGGAGCGTGGGCGACCAGGAATGTCCGAGACAGACGCAGCGCGGACATAGCTCAGAAAATCCGAGCCCTCCACCAGGTTCATGGTGAAAAACCAGGCGTCGTCGGCGCCGTGCAGCTCGCGCAAGCCCACCAGGTTGGGGTGCGCCATGTCGGCCAACGAGCGAAACTCTTGCTTGAAGCGGTAGAGCGACGCTGCATCCATGCGCCGCAGCTCCTTCAGCGCCACGCGCTCGCCGCTCTTCTCGTCGATGGCCTCCCACACCGAGCCAAAGCCGCCGGAGCCCAGCTCGCGCACGAGGCGGTAGCGCCCGGCCAGCAGGGCGTGCTTCTCGCTCAACGCAGAAGGCTCGGCCATGCGAGGCTGCTACCGCGGGTCTTCCGGATCGGGGAAGGTCGGCGTGGTGCGGGTCAGAAAAGCGCCCACGCCGAACACGCACTCACCGGAGGCGATCAGCGTCGCGGCGGTGTCGAGCTCGAGCGCCAGGGCCTCTCCGTCCGTCATGCCGTCGATGCGGCGCAACAGTCCGACGGCGGCACGCACCGCGCGCGGGCCGTTTTGCGCGATGGTTTGCGCGAGCTCCTTGGCCTCTGCCAGGCACGCCGAAGGCGCGCTCACGCGGTTCACGAGGCCCAGCGTCAGGGCCTCATGGGCGTCGACGCGGCGTCCGGTAAGGATCAGGTCGGCGGCGCGGGCGCGGCCGACTACGCGTGCGAGCGCCACGCCACCGCCCCAATCGGGCATCAAGCCCAAGCGTACTTCGGAGAACGCGATCGTGGCGCCGGGGTCCATCACCCGCAGATCGCAGCGCAACGCCGTCTCCGCGCCGCCGCCGAAGGCGACGCCGTTGACGGCAGCGATCACGGGGACCGGGAGGTTTACGAGGCGGTCGAGCACCGCGCGCATGCGCGTCAACATGGTGACGACGGGCGCCCTGTCTTTTTCTTGCATGGCCAGCATCAGCTCGGCCGAATCGGGGTTGTCGGTGTTGACATCCATGCCCGCGCAAAACGCCTTTTCGCCGGCCCCCGTGACCACGACTGCGCGCGGCAACGCCGCTTCGAGGTCCGAGACAGCCCGCTCCAGGCTGTTCCACATGGCTTGGTTCATGGCGTTTCGCCGCTCGGGTCGATCGAGCGTGAGCACGGCGATGGGGCCTTCACGCTCAACGCGGACTTCGCCGGTAAGACCAGGAGACGTCGTCATGGGGCGAGGATAACGGAGCGCGCCGGTCGCTAGAACCCCAAATCCGAGCCTCGCCGTGCGAATTTCCCGGGCGCGGATCGTCCGCGCGCTCACCGGGAGGCGTCAGGTGTCGGTGCGGGGCAGGAGGGGCTCTTCGCCGTCGGCGATCTCGATGATCTCTGGCAAGGTAAGAAGCTGGAGGAGAGCCACGCGGGTGACGCGCCCCGATGCCACCGGGAGCGTGAGCGCGCCGACGCCCCACAGGGCAAGGTCGGCGAGGTGCTCGTCCTTCGGCTTGGCTCCGAAGCGCACAAGCACCCGCCGCTCACCCTCACCGCCCTGCGCGAGCCAAGTGGAAAGGGCGATGTCGAGCTTGGCTAGGTCGGCGTTGGAAGGGGAGGGTGGCGTGTCACGCATGGGCTTCTTGGCTACACCGCGATCTTCTTCGCGTTGAGCTTACCCGAGCCCCAGTCGTCGGGCTTGTCGGTGGGCGCGTCGCACGCGGCGCGCAGTTTGGTGCGGATGTCGGAGAGGGTCAGGGTCGGGGTCTTGCCAAGCATGCACGCCACGAGCCCGGTGACGTGGGGGCTCGCCATGCTGGTTCCGCGCTTGGCTGTGACGTCGTTCGTGGAGCCGCTGCGCGCGGAGTAGATCATCTCGCCAGGGGCAGTGACGTCGATGCCTTGCCTGCCCTTGGTGGCACGCAGGGGCCCGGGGCCGGAGAACACGGACAGGTCTCCTACCACGGCGCTGCCCGTCGCGCGCGAGATGAAGCTGCCGACGGCGATGGTGCCTACGGCGGCGGCGGGCGTGCAGATCTTCCGGGTATTGTTGAGGCCCTTGCCGGAGAACACGCCGCCCCCCGTGTCCACGATCGTCCAGCCGTCGACGTAGACCTTCGAGCTGCCCTTGTTGGTGATGTTGACGCGCCACGCCTGGGGCGTAAACGCCGCCGTGATGCCCAAGAACCTCGTCGCGTTGAAGCGCACCTCGAAATTCTTGTGGCCGTTTCCGGGGCTGGGTGGGCCGTTGTGCAGGTCCACCGTGACCATCTGCGACCATACGGTGTCCGAGACAGCCGCGTGGGTAGGTTGGTTGCCGACCACGCGCGTGGTCGACAGCGTGCCCGCGGCCTTGTTGCCGATGCTGGCGGAGATTTCGAGGACCGGCTCGCTGTTGTCCTTGGAGTACGCCCAGAAGGTGCAGCCATCGCCCGCGAACGCGGGGGTAAACGTCGCGACGATGGTCTCCTTGGGCCCGACCTCGGCCATGTAGTGAATGTCGTCGTTGCGCTCGTTGCCGACGGCGGCGACGATGGCCCGACCCGGTACGAACTCCGCCTGTTGATCCCAATCAAAGTCGGGATCGAGGGCGGTCGGCGTGAGCCGCGAGACGAACTGGGTCAGCCCGATGCTGAGCGGGTCGGTGCCGTCGTGGGCGTTTCTGTGGGTGCCCAAGCTGACGTTGCAGACGCAGGGGCGTCCGAGCTCTTTCGCGCGTTGAAAGCAGTAGCGGACGCCGTCGAGGACATCGGAGGTAAGACCGGACGCGCCGGTCCGGACCACGATGAGCTCGGCGCCCTGTGCCACGCCGCCGGGCCAGGTGCTACCGCCACCGAGGGGGTAGCTCGACGTCGCCGGCACCGTGACGGGCAGGCCGCAGGCGATGCCCGCGACGTGGGTCCCGTGGCTCCCTGAATCGAAGTTTTGGCGGACGTTCTCGCCCCGCGCCCGGTCATATTCCTGACCGTAGTCCAGGCCTTGGTAAGATGCCTGCACGGCCGCCGACGAGCCCGAGCGTTTGCCGAGGGGAGATTTGGTCTTGTCGGGTGTGGCGGGCGTCGGGCCGACGTAGGTTTGATCCCAGGCGGCGACGATGCGCGAGGTCGTTACCCCGCCAACCGTCTTCAGGAATGCCTGGTGCGTGCCGTCGACGCCGCCGTCGATGATACCGATCAAGACGTTCGTCCCTCCCGTCGCCGACGTGACACCCCAACCGGTGTAGAAATCGGCCAGATCGAGGGCTGGACCCGACATGTCCATGCTCGGCTTCATGGGCGCGGCGGCCTCCAGATCGACGATGTCGTCGCGCTCGGCCAGGGCGACGACCTGTTCGAGCGGAACACGGAAGGTTCGAACAGGGCCGTCTCCTGTACAACTGACGCTCGGCGGCAAGGGCGTGGATGGGAAGGTCGGCCTTACGCGCCCGAGCAGCGACATGAACGGCGCCGTGTCGCTGCCGAAGATCGGGACATGGGCAGCCGCGAGCTGGGCCCGGAGGCTCTCGATGGAGAGCTGCGCCTCGTGCACCAAACCGGCGGTGGACGCTGGCAGTGACGCGTAGGCTCCTTCGCCGATCCGAAGGCCCGTGCCCTCGCTGGTAAAAAAGGCCACGATCTGCGCGATGGCCGCGGGCGGGGTCGCAGGATTCACGTAGAGCCCTGCGGTGTGCAAGAGCGACGCGCGGTAGCGAGGGGATGCCTTCGAGCCCCGATCGTCCATGCGCACCACGAGCTCTCGGTAGTAGCCCGGACGCCCCGCCGCCCCGCTCCAGACCGACTCGGGGAGCACGGCATAGATGTGCATGCGACCTTGCTGGAGCTTCGTTTCCAGGAAGCATTGCTCGATGTAAGGCGTCGTGATGTCCTTTGGGTAGCGACCTGTGGGAGGCGGCGTCGTGTACTTCGGGTAGTAGGTGCCGTCGTGCCTGTACGTGAAGAAATGCAGGAGCACGGCGCGCAAGTCTTGAAGGTCGGCGCCCGCGGGCAGCCCCTGGGGAACCGCCGTAATCTGCGAGAGCGGAACCGCGAGGGCAGACCGGTTCGACAGGGCCGAGAGGCTCCTGGCCCAGGCCCGCCCCTGGTCGAAATCGGCCATGACTCGTTCGAGCGTCGCGCGATCGTCCACGACGATGTCGGCGCGCTCTTCCAGGAGCACGATGGTTTGCTTGCGCGGTGTGCCCAGATCGGTTGGGACATTGAAGGGCGAGGGGCCCCCGGGCGTCGGCGTGACCGCGCCCGACGCGACCTGCAGCACGAAATTCGGGGTCAGCGTGACGCTCCGGTAGCTCTCCGACGAAGGGGGGTCAGCGTTTTGCACGTAGTCGCCGACGAAGAGCGGCACACTGGTGAGGGCGGCCGGGGGCGCCGCGCCCTGCGCTGGCGAGAGCGAAGCGCAAAATTGGTCGATGAACTCTGCTAGGCACAGCGCGAGATCTCGATGCAGCATGGTCACCTCGTTGGGGGGCGGAATAGTCTCGCAAACCACCGAGCACGTCAACCGCCCGCGTGCGCGGCTCTGTCGAGGCGCTCATCGCAGCGCCAGGAAGGCGCTAGTGGCACTGCCAAAGGGCGCGGTCCGCGAAGCTGTAGCAGATGCCCATGTCGCCGAAATTGGCCCCCGCAGCCAGGCGCTCGTCGAACTGCGCGAGGAAGGTTGGATCGAGGCCGCGCCGCCCTTGTTGCAGCCAGATGGGTCCACCGAGCAGGAACCCGGCCTTCTGGTACAAGAGGTTTCGAGCGTACGCCGCGCGGTCCGAGACGTCGTCCTCGAAGAGCGCCGAGGGGACCTCCAGGCGTAGGAGCTCCAGGGGCGAGCCGCCCGCCTCGGCCACCTTGCCGCGCTGCTCCTCCGTCCTCGGGATGACCGCCTGCGCCCGTGTCTCGGACTCGCTGTAGCCTTGAATCCAGAAGGAGAGCGTTCGAGCCCCGGGGTAGCGTGCCGCGAGCTCGGGCACACTGTTCAGATCGACGGTGAAGGCATGGACGAGCTTGCGCCCGCGCTGGCGCGGCACGTCGGCGGCCTCGAACCCGGCCGGTGTTCCTCCCACGCGCGAGAGATCCGACGCCTTCGTGCCAGGCGAAAGGACGTAGACCGTGGTCGTCTTACCACCGAGCTCCTTGGCGAGCTTGTGCATCTCTGCGGCAAGGTCGAGGGCCTTCTCTCCCACGCTGGCGCGCACCGTCGTGAAGGCCTCCGGATCGAGGGCGTGCTCGATGCGCTCGAAGAAGGAGGCGCTCAAGGTTTCGGTTGCCAGGGCCTGGGCGAGGATCGGCCCAAACGCCGCGCCGAGGACCTTCAGCGACCGGACGTTGTGCCACATGGTGGGGTTTTCGCGGCCCGCGGCGACGAGCCGGGCAAGGCGCCGCATGGCAAGGTCAGATGCACCTTCCCGTGCGTAGGTCAGCTCTTCGAAGGGGTCCTTCAACAGGTGGGCGGTCTGCGCCACCACCCGCTCTCCCCGCGCCGCAGGCAAGGCCAACACGGCCTCGCGCACGATCCGCTCCGCGTCGTAGTCGGTAGCGTCGCCCAGGGACAGCAAGGCGTCGTACTCCTCTGGAATCGCCTCTCCCTCGGGCAGGGCGCGGACCGCCGCCGCCACCGACAGGCGCAGGGCCCGCGCCTCTTCCGAGCCTTCCGCTTGCTCCCCGGCCATGCGCGCCAACAAAGGTAAGAGCGCCCGCGCGCCCTCGGGCCGAATCAGACGAATCCGCTCCACGTACTCGCGCACGTCGAGGACGTTCGGGTTGTGCTCGTAGGGTTGGGGCAGGCCGATCAGGCGACGTCGCATGGGCTCGCTGAACGGCGTCCCCAAAAAGACCAGGTGATGGAGGCCGGCGCCGATGGAATAGGCTTCGTTCGCGCCGTCGCGCACGGTGAGCGCTTCCGGAAACTTGCTGAGCCAGCGCTCCGCCCAAGCGTCCAGGCGAGCGCTGCCGAGGCGGGCAAACCCGTGGTCGTCGTAGACATCCATGGGCTCCAGCAAGTCTTCGCCGCCGACTGGAATTTCGTCAGGCGTCTGGGCCTTGCGGATCCCCGCGGCACGCATGAAGGTGGCCTTTTGCTCGGGCAAGGTTTGGGCGACCTCGAAGAAGCGTTGAGGTGGCTCGCAGCGCTCGTTCAGGATGCTTTTGTTGAACAGGCTGAGCACCCGACCGACCTCTTCCAGCGATTCGTTCGCCAAGGCCGGCGCGGCCACGGAGGCGGGGAGCGACTCCGGCTTGGGGAAGGTTCGAATCCAGTGGGGGCCACCGATGCGCGCCAAAGCAGCTCCGAGCACCGACGGAGCGACCGGCTGCGTGGCATCGTCGGCGTCCGCCACCACGATGGCCGTCTCCCCGTAGATCAGCATCTCGGCGGCGGCGGCGACAGCGCTCGCGCCCTCTTCCGGCGACAAGCTCTCCCCCGCGAAGGCCCGAACCAGGCAGGCGACCCGCGCCAGGGTAGGGGGCAGTGGCGTGCTGCGGAGGGCGTCGGGAGCCAGCCGCTCTAGCCGGGAAATGACCGAGACATAGCTGGTCAGAATCGGTTGCTCGGTGCGCACCGTTTCGACGAGAGCCTCGTCGAGGGCGGACAGAATCGGTAGGGCGACCTCGGGGGGCGCCGCAACCAAAGCCGCGCGGCATGCTCGCACGTGAACGCGTTGGGTAGGTGCAAACAGCCCGTGGGTAAGAAGGTGCAGCAGGACCTTGGCGACCTCGTAGTCCGAATAGGAGATCTTGCCGCTCGCGTCCCGCCAGGCCTCCGGCGTGGTGGCCGAAGAAAAGCGCTCCGCGGCGTTGACGAGGGCCCGCGCGCCAAGGGACTTGCTGCCCACGACCAGGGCGGGAATCTCCTTCTTTTCAGGCTTCGCGACCTTGGCCGGCTTCTTCGCCACCTTCTCGGTCTTGACAGCCGCCTCGGCCTTTTCGTCGGCTTTGGGCGCGGGCTGTTGCTCGGGGTCGGGCTCGTGGACGGGCGCTTCGCTGGGCAGCGCGGAGGTGACCTCCTTGTAGCCTTTGCTCGTCTTTTCCGAGACAAGCTTGGCCGCCGCGGCGGCCGCCTGCGCCTCGCCGGCAAAGTCCTTTTGCTGCGCCTGCCCAGCGCTGCCGATGCGCCCGTAGCGCACGCTGAACGAGGCACCCTGGAGGGTGATTTCCCAGAACTTGCTTGATCCGCCTTCAACCAGCTCGAAACGTCGTGTCACGGCTTGGTTCCTTAGGATTCCGCGGGCCTTGGGCGCAAGCGAAACATTGGCGCGCTACGAGAGGGCGGCGCGGCCAGCGAAAGGGATGGAGCCGGCCCCGGGGATCGCCTAAGGCCTCGGCCGGTACGATGAACGCGGTTCGCAACTACATGCTGGTGACCGTGGCCTACTGGGCCTTCACGCTCACCGACGGCGCCCTGCGGATGCTCGTGCTCCTGCACTTTCATGACCTCGGCTACACCCCCGTCGAGCTCGCCTTTCTCTTCCTCTTTTACGAGCTGTTCGGCGTCGTCACGAACCTGCTCGGAGGATGGCTGGCCTCGCGCATGGGTCTGCGCGTCACGTTGCTGGGTGGTTTGGCGCTGCAGGTCGTCGCCCTGCTCCTGCTCGGCTCGTTGGTCCCCACGTGGCCGAAGACGCTGTCGGTGGCCTATGTGATGGCAGCCCAGTCGCTCTCGGGCATCGCCAAAGACCTCACCAAGATGAGCTCCAAGAGCAGCATCAAGGTGCTCCTGCCAGCCAACCGGCAGTCGGCGCTGTTCCGTTGGGTCGCGATCCTGACCGGCTCCAAAAATGCGCTGAAAGGCGCGGGATTTTTCCTGGGTGGCTTCTTCTTGTCGCTGCTCGGCTTCCAGGGTGGTTTGTTTGCCATGGCAGGTGGGCTGGCCGCCGTGCTGCTGGGAGCCGCCGTCTCCCTGCCGTCAGACCTTGGAAAATCCAAAGCCAAAAGCAAGTTCAAGGGCATCTTCTCCAAGTCGCGGGAGGTCAACATCCTGTCCGCCGCGCGCTTCTTCCTGTTCGGCTCGCGCGACGCATGGTTCGTGGTGGGCGTGCCGGTCTTCCTGGCCACGAGCCTCGGCTGGGGCTTCACGGAGGTCGGGACCTTCCTCGCCCTCTGGGTGGTAGGTTATGGGCTCGTCCAGTCCCTCGCGCCTGCCTTGATCCGACGTTGGACGGGAGGTCAGGCGCCGGAGGGGCGCGCCGCCCAGGTGCTGGCCTTCTTGTTGGCCGCGGTCACCGCAGCCCTCGCCTACGCCATCGCCGCCGGGTATTCGTCGTTGGCCGTAACGCTCGGCGGGCTGGCCGCGTTTGGTGTCGTCTTCGCGGTCAACTCGTCGGTGCACTCTTACCTTATCCTGGCCTACTCCGACGGTGACAAGGTCGCCATGAACGTGGGTTTCTATTACATGGCGAACGCGGCAGGAAGGCTCGTCGGCACGCTGCTCTCGGGGGTCATGTTCCAGGTAGGAGGCGTGGTGGCTTGCCTCTGTGCCTCGGTCGCCTTCGCCGCCGCAGCGGGGGGCTTGTCGTTGCTCCTGCCGCGCAAGACGGCCAACATGTCGATGAGCGACATGAAGCCCGAGGGCACGGATTGAGCTGCATTGGGCGGCGCTGCCGCGGAGGCACGACGGAATTCGTCGCCTATCCACGACCGTTGCGCTATACCGCCCGGCGTCTTTGGCGGAACTTCGCCGACACCCGAGAAGGAACCTCCCATGCTGATTGACGACATCAAGAAACGCTTCATGCAGGCCATGAAGGACAAGAAAACCGTCGAGAAGGAGGTCCTCCGGGTGCTGATCGGGGAGATCCAAACGGCCGAGTCCCGCGCGACCTCCCCTTTCACCGACGAAGAGGCGCTGAACATCGTGCGCAAGCTGGTGAAGTCGAACCAGGAAACCCTGGCGGCCACCAGCAACGAGGCCGACAAAGGGACCTTGACGCAGGAGCTCGAGATCCTGAATTCCTTGCTCCCGGCCAGCCTCTCGGTCGAGCAAATCGTGGCGGCGCTGGCCCCTGTCTCGGACAACATCAAGGCCGCGGGCAACGATGGTCAGGCCACGGGCATCGCCATGAAGCAGCTCAAGGCGTCCGGCGCCACCGTCAATGGCAAGGATGTCTCCGCCGCCGTCAAACAGATCCGGTCGTAAGCGCTACTTCGTCAGCTTGCCGCTCACGTGGCCGCAGCCGTAGCGTGCGACCACGCCGAGGCGGGCGGCCCCTGGGGTAGGAAGCGACGCGAAGTCGCCGCCGACCGCCCAATAGGCGCCTTCGCCGTCGGACCACGACGAGTGCAGATCGACGTACGGCGGAGAGTCCGACTCGTCGAGCCAAACGCCCCCGACGAAGCGCTGCTTGAGCCCGCCGTTTCCTACCACCAAAAGCTCGTTTTCGGCCCGGCTCGCGCCCTTTTTGATGTTGCAGCTCACGCCCGCCGCGAGGTTTCCGAGCACGATGCTCTCGTCGCGCACCCAGCTTACCCCGTCGGACCGCAGCAGGTCGTTGTCGCCCACGGCGTAGACCTCGGTGGCGCTGCAGCCGGAGACGGTGATCAACTTGCCCGTGGCGAGGGGTGGATCCGACTCCAGTTTCCATTCGCCGTTTTGCCGATGCCAGATGACCCCGCGCTCGCCCACCGCGTACAGGTTGTCGGTGCCGTTTTCGGCGCTGGTGCCGTAGATTTTGTAGAGCGAGACGCCAAGCGGCGCACCGGGGAGGACTTCCCGGGACCAGCTCTCCCCGTCCCAATGCAACACGATGTCGTTCGGTGCCGAGGTGCCTCCCTCGGGCGTGCCGCCCACCGCCCACGCGGATTGGGTCGACGCGGCCCACACGCCCCACAAGGTGGCGGTCGTCCCGGACTCGTGCTCTTCCAGGACGTTGCCATCCCAGTGGGTGATCCTGCCATTTTCACCGACCATCCAGACGTCGTCATCGTTCGAGCCGGCGACGCGCCAGTAGGTGTCGGTGCCGCCCGGGTGCATGTCGGTCCAGGTGGAGCCATCGAAGTGCAACAGCAGCGACTCGAAGCCTGAATTTCCTACCGGACCGCCCACCACGTAGACGTCGGTTGGGGAGGCTCCCCACACCGACAATGCCGCGCGATCGAGCTGCGTACCGTCGAGCACGGCTTGCCATGCGGGAGGAGAGGCCTCGCAGATGGGCGTCGTGGTCTCGTCGATCAGGACGGTGCAACCTTGCGTGCTCGCGGCCGCGAAGGCGAGCGCGAGAAACACGTGATGGACCTTGGTCGCTCGGGTGGTCATGGTGCTTCTCCGTCAGAACGGCGCAATGCCATAGGCAAAGCTCAAAAGCGCGCGGCGATCCGGATCGTCGCGCAAGAGCTCGACGGTATCCGCGGTTTGGCTCAAAACCAGGCTGACCGTGCTCTGCCTGCCGAAGGTGTAGGCGCCCATCAGGTGGACGGTGGCGACGGGATCGAAGGTGCCTGCCTCCACGGCAAGGGAGGTCCGCAGCGCCTGACTGAAGGCGTACAGGGCCCGCATGCTCAGCTCGTGGGCGGTCAGGTCGGCGCCTCCCGCGTTGATGAGCAAGATCTCGTAGCGGGCGCGGGCGGCGAGCTTCTGACCATTCCAACCGAGCTCGAACCAAGGGCGTCGTTGGTAGCCATCCCAAAGGCCGCCTTCGGCGTAGCCGACCGCACCTTCCCAAACCTCGCGGGGCGGGGAGCGGAGCTCGAAGTCGGTGACCAGCGTGTCGTACTCGCCAGGCTGAATGAGCAGCTTGCCACCTCCCAGCTTGAAGCCGTCGGTGACGCCGTCGGTCGCGGGTCGCACGCCGACCTTGAGGGTCGCCGCGTTGAGCAGCACGCCCGTCGCTTCCAGCGCGCCGCGGTCGAACACCCGTCGCTCGTGGCGGTCCCGGGCCCGATCGACGGACGCGTGCAAATCGAGCACACCCACGTAGTCGTTGCGAATTTGCGGGGTGTAGCCGACCGCGAAGCTACCCTTGCGGATACCCGTCATTTCGAACAGGCCGAGCTGCGGGTCGAAGGAGGAGCCTACCTCCAGGTAAGATGCGTCGGCGGAGACCTCGCGGCTCTGCCACTTGATTCGCGCCTGGCCGGCCCCCGCCGAGTCCTTGCCAGCGGTTTGCGTGCGGGCCACGAAGCCCGACAAGATCAAGTGCTCGTCGATCAGGCCGATGGCACCGTCGACGCCCGTGGCGGCGTGGGAGTTGTCGTCGCCTTCGCGGCCCAGGAAGATGGTTCCGATGCGCGTCGACTTGCCAAAGTAGTGGTTGAGCCGAACCACCGTCGCCACGTCGTCCAAGGCGACCTTGGG